>NZ_JAFNOU010000004.1:0-258504 GCF_026536125.1 Gilliamella sp. B3783 | reverse complement strand
ATTTTAGTAATGAAAATGATTGGCAAATATTGGCATTACTTAAATTAAAATTAGACAACCATAGTGTTGATGCAAAGATATATCACCAATTTATTATTGATATTTGTTATTCTCAAGCACAGTTTGAATTTAAACAACATTCACTAATGTTATTAAATAAAAATGCTTATTAATGTAGCTTAATTAAATTAACAGAAAATAAATTAGATGATAAACAACTCAGTATTCATGCTAAAAAACAGAGACAGATATAAAAGAATAGGTTGATATTAAAACAGATATACAATACAGATTACATTAATTTACAATTTTCCTTATTAGCAAAAATACCAGTCTTTTATCAAACAGTTAATCTGAGCGAGATACTGAATAACAAAATAAAGTTATTAAATCATCGTTGAATTTGAAAATCTTATTTCATTATTGAGGATAATTTGTATGGTAATAAAAAACAGTCCTGAAAAGGATATAGAATCAATCTTAAATGATTCTAATGTATTTGCTCAAAAAATTAACAAATACTGCCGTAATTGCAACAATCCAACTCCTGATGGATTAGCATATTGCAACCAGAATTGTAAAAATGAATTTGAAATCAAACATCGCAATGATTTTAAAGATTAACTACCTCATTATTTATATAAATAAAAAACATTAAAATTGTGAAAAATAATGGCATTTATTCAATAGATGAATTATCAAATTAATCTATTAAAATAATACATTCAATCTTTACATTATGTTCTAAAATAATTTTTTGATCTTTTACCATAAAAGTACTTAAAAATAATAATTATAAAGAATAGCAAAACTAAAAAATAACCATAACGTTACGCTAACGTATAACTAAATGTTTGATCCAAATAGTCACAAAAGAAGCTTGTCATAGTTTGTCCACTATAAACGGTTAAGTATGCTTGTGTTTTTTATGGATGTTGCTTATCGCAATAACAAAAAAGTCATAACATAATTGGTAAGCTAAAAAAGTAAAGCATAATTGAATAAGTAATAAATATTTTTCAATTTTAGATAAATCAATTGCTTTCAATAAAACGCCCTGAAATTGATTTAATCTTGTTTTAAGAATAGATAAGACCTAGATATTATCCAAACTTAGTACACAATGATAACGAAGTATCAAAAAACATCGCCTAATGACAACGCAATAGATTTGAATTTTCTGATACAGATATGTTTATCATCACATTTAACGCAGTTTTAAACACTCTATAAATTTATAGTTATTGTCGAAGACGGACATACAAATTGACGTTTGATACTAATATCGATTCAGAGTAATTTTTTAAGATTTTAAAAAAATCTATAATATAATTTTAAATGAAATAAAAAATATAACTGAATACAGACAATAAAAAAGCCCTAACTATCAAGTCAGGGCCTAACACTGTTAAGTTGTTAAGATTAAATTGATGTTATCAGTTACTTACTTTTTGTTTTATACTCATCATAATATTCCTGAGCCAGTTTACGCATTGATAAACCGATTGCGGCATATTGATACTCATTTAAATTGGCCAAGGAAGCACGCGCAGACGGATGCTGCACCGCAAATCCTTTACCTGGAAGCAATACCACTCCTGCTTCATCGGCAATTCTAAATAGCATTTCAGAAGGATTTTTATTTTTTAAGATCCATTTAGCAAACTTATCATCATAAAGTTCTCGACAAATATGTTCTAAATCAATTAGCGTATAGTAATCGACATTGTTTTCATCTGTTTTGTGTTTCAAACCTAAATGCTGATAAAGTGAAGCCGCACGGCGACGAATAATCGTCTTTAACGTCGCCTTATAACTTTGATCGGCATCCATCATTTCACATAACGCAAAAAGAACCATTTGTACTTGCTGTGGCGTTGACAAACCGGCAGTATGATTTAAGGCAACCGCTCGGCTATCTGCTACTAAGCGATCAATAAATTTGAGATTTTCAGGATCGGTAACAATTGAGCTGTAACGTTTATCAAGAATCTTTCTTGTCTTACTTGGTAATGCTCTAATAGTTTTGTCGATAACATTATCATGGCTAAGCGCAATTACTCCTAAACGCCAACCTGTCGCGCCAAAATATTTAGAAAATGAATAAACTAAAATGGTATTTTTAGGGCAAATAGCAAATAAAGATTGAAAGTTATCAGCAAAAGTCCCATAAACATCATCAGTTAAAATGATCAAATCAGGGCGTTTTTTCACAATATCAGCAATAATTTTTAAGCTTTTATTATCGATTTTAACTGAAGGTGGGTTAGACGGATTAACAAGGAAAAAAGCTTTAATGGATGGATCTTCTAATTTACGTAATTCAGATTCAGGGTATTGCCAATTTAGATTTGGATCTGAATTGATTAGTACCTCAACGAGTTGATAATCATTTAAACTCGGTATTTCAAGATATGGGGTAAAAATAGGCGCGCCGATAGCTATTTTGTCCCCTTTTTCAATTAATCCATTCTCTTTCATTGAATTAAATATATAGGCCATAGCAGCTGTGCCACCTTCAACTGCAAAAAGGTCTAATTCATCACGATGTAAATACTGCGCACCCATTTGCTCAAGCACATAAGATTTTACCACTTCCTCACTTAAGGTTAACATTCGATCGGGAACGGGATAATTACATCCTAAGATGCCTTCAACCATTTCTTGCAAAAACTTATTCTCATCAAGACCTAACTGATCACGAATATAAGAAAACGCTTTACCTAAAAAAGCAACACCAGGCGTTTGGTAATTTTGTCGAATAAAATGCTCAAAACGCCCAGTTAGACCGGCTTTAATGGGAAAGCCACCTACCCCTTCATTCAAGTAAGAATAAGACATTTCTGATTCTTGAATAGCAAACACGCCTAATTGAAAAAACGCCTGACGAGGAAAAGTAGCAAGAAAATTAGGATTACCACGGCCGGCATTTAACATAACGCGATCTGCACGACTTTGTGCAAGTTTAATTAAATTATCTTTTAACTCAAAAGGACTCAAATTGGCATACTTTGAAAAGTCTGTTGTGTTTTTCATGATCTGTACCTTTACTTTTATATTCCAATTAAACAAAAGCCACAACTAATGGACCTAACAAAGTTAGGAAAACATTAGCTAAAGCATAAGTAATAGCAAAAGAATTGGTTGGTGTAGAATTTCCTGCCTTATTTAGCACTTCACCGAAAGCTGGATTAGCACTACGAGCTCCCGCCAATGCACCAGCAAATACCGCTACATTTTTATAGCCAAGGACATATTTACCAAAGTAAATAGCTAATAACATAGGCAAGACAGTAACAACCACTCCAATTAAAAATAGCGATAACCCTTGTTCTTCAATGGTATTAATTGCCTGTAAACCAGAACTTAAACCGACTACAGCAACAAAACCAGCTAAGCCAAAATCTTTCAATAATTGAATAGCACCACTTGGAATGTTACCAACAGTTTGATGAATTGAACGGTACCAACCAAATAACAAACCTGACAACAAAGCCCCACCACCAGCGCCTAATGTAATTGGGATATCGCTCACACGGATAACAATTAAACCGATAATAAGACCAACTACCAAACCTAAACCATGGAAAATCCAGTCAGTTTTTTCACTACGGGTAATCGGTGCACCAATTTTATCAACAACACGTTTAAGATCGCCATCAGAGCCATAAATGGTTATCACATCACCTAATTTTAAATAAATATCATTATTTAGTGGCAATGACTCGCCATCTCGATGAATAGCAATTAGATAGATACCATGCTTTAATTGAATAACCTCTTCCGATGATAGGACTTGTGTTAAATTTTCGCCAACATAACGTGAATTACGCATCTCAACGTCTTGAGTATTCATCACAACATCCATACCCGATACTGAATTAATTTCAGTGCCAAGAAGATCACTTGCTTGAATCATTGCATCACGGTGGCCAACAACTAAAATAATATCCCTAACTTCAATAACTGTGTCTGGTGTGGCTTCAATAATTTTATTGCCACGCTTTATTTTTTCAATACTTATACCATTAACTGTTTTCTCAATTTCGCTAACATTCTGATCAATTTTATTCGTCACGCGATATAAACGACCGGTAATATCTGATAGTGCTAAATTTTGATTAGAACCTAACAATAAAGAACCATGCAATTGTTCTGCTTGTGCTTTTATAGCGTCATCAGCAATATCTTTTCCCATGATTTTTGGCAAAATATTGACACAAATAATAATGGCGCCTAAAGAACCAAAGATATAGGTTACTGCATAACCAATAGTGACATTAGCTTGCATTTTATGAAGTTCTTCAACACTTAACCCTAATTGACTTAATGCATCAGATGCGGTGCCCATAATGGCAGATTGAGTAAGGCCACCAGCAGCAAGCCCCGCAGCTAGACCTTTATCTAAATTAAACACTTTAGCTAACACAACAACTGTCGCTAAACCTGCAACTGCTATAAATAGCGCTAAAAAGATTTCACGCAAAGTTTTGACACCAAGCGAACGAAAAAACTGTGGTCCGCTTTCAAAACCAACCGCATAAATAAAGAGCGCGAAAAGAACCGCCTTAACGCCAGCATCAACTGTCACGCCAAAAACACTCAATGCAACGGCAACCAGTAACGAACCTGCAACACCACCCAGTTGGAATTTACCAATCCGAATAGCACCAATTAAATATCCTAAACTCAAAGAAAGAAATAAAAGAATTTCGGGTGAGTGTTGAATCCCATTTAAAATCCAGTGTGAAAGCCATTGAAACATAATAATTGTCCTCAAGTGCTAAAAAGATGAATTAAGAATGTAAGAAAAGAAATAAAAAGGGACTTAAAGAATATTCATTCAATTTTATGAATACGTTTATATATTAAACTGCTATTGCAAGAATAGAAAGTTAATTTTTATAATTGATATTATTTATAAAAAAATAACAATGCAATGTCTTATTTTTTTATAACACTACGATATTTATAAGATCTACACTTTTGCTTGTTTGCCCGTCGTTAATCGTTAGGCAACTATAACCCTATAAATACAACGAATAGAAATATTTTCTTTGATACTTTACATAAAAAAGAGAATGGGAAAAGTTTTCACTCAGTCAGTATAAACAATTAACATAATCATAATTGTTTATTTCCAAAAATGTTTTATCCGAAAAACTATTTTCAAAAAATATTATTTGAACAAATAAGTTAAATATAAATATCTTACTTTTGAAGTTTCCCTTACATATAAGGCTAACTCGTATGTAGTTTTTTACTATGCGATATATTTTTGTTGAATAATAAAAATTGTAGAAAATAAAAAGGGCTTTACAGCCCATTTCCTTGTCTAAAAAATAGTCTTTCCATACTTTTTACCACGTTTTTTGACAATTTTTCAGAGAGTTTTTGCTTACGTTGATAACTGACCGAGATAATTTTATGGGTATCTAAATGCGATAAGATAAAGTCATCACTGGTACTAATTTCGTCAACTAAACCTTTATCTTTAGCTTGAGTAGCAAACCAATGTTCGCCGGTAGCAACTTCATCTATATTGATATTAGGCCGATATTCTTTCACAAAATCCTTAAATAATAGATGCGTTTCTTCCAGCTCTTGCTTAAATTTTTGACGACCTTCATCCGTATTTTCACCAAACATCGTTAATGTACGTTTGTATTCACCTGCTGTCTGTAATTCAATATCGACATCATGCTTTTTAAGTAAACGGTTGAAGTTTGGAATTTGCGCAACCACACCAATTGAACCAACGATTGCAAAAGGTGCCGCGACTATTTTATTGGCGGTACATGCCATCATATATCCACCACTTGCTGCGACTTTATCGACAACGGCGGTGAAAGGAATATTACGTGTTCTAAAACGTAATAGTTGCGAAGCCGCTAAACCATAACCATGAACGACCCCGCCTGGGCTTTCAAGCTTAACGACAACTTCATCTTCGGGTTTAATAATGGCTAAAACCGCAGTAATTTCTTGGCGTAATTCTTCAACTTCATGTGCATCCATACTGCCATTAAACGATAACACAAATAGTTTTGGTTTGGACTTTTGCGGTGGTTCGCTTGAGGCTTCAATAGCTGAGCTATCTACAGCCGTGGTATCTACCGTTTGTTCACTGCTTTTTGTTTGTTGTTTCTTTTGTTTTATCGCTAATTTTGCTTGTTTTTTCTCATTTTTTTTCTGTTTTTTTAGATCTTTATTAAACTCTTTAGCCTCAACTTCATCCATGCTAGAGATTAACATATCATCTTTAACTTGTTCGTATTCTTCACTGATATCTTTAACAGATAGGCGTCCTGCTGCCGTTACCGATTTTCGACGTTGACTGATAATAAAAATCAGTACCGCTAAAATAGCGACTACCACTGTCACGGTCTCAGCTAAAAAAAGTGCATATTGTGAAAAAAAATTCATTTAACAATTATCCTTAGAGTGAATGTTACAATTATTATAACAATATAATAAAGGAATGTGCCGAAAATTAACAAAGATAAAATTGTTGCTTTATTCGGCAAATCAAATTATTTATACTGATAGCCTAATTTACTGTTATATGAGAATTAAAATGTCTTTACGTCCAATTACCGAAATCGCCAAGCAAGCTAATATTCCTGAGGAGTTTGTACTACCTTACGGCAAATATGTCGCAAAAATTGACTTATCACTTATAAACGCCAACCAAAATAGAGAAAATGGTAAATTAGTCCTTGTAACAGCCATTACGCCAACGCCTTTAGGTGAAGGGAAAACCGTCAATACTATTGGACTAAGTGAAGGTCTAAACTATATTGGGAAAAAAGCAATTGCTTGTATTCGTCAACCAAGTCTTGGTCCCGTTTTTGGCGTTAAAGGTGGGGCCGCCGGTGGTGGGCAAGCCGAAGTATTACCCATGGAAACCTTAAATCTACATTTAACAGGTGACATTCATGCAATTACTGCGGCTCACGATTTAGCTTCTGCTGCATTGGACTCTCGTTTATATCATGAAGATCGTTTAGGTGATGAATTTACCGCACAAACAGGGTTAGCTCGATTAAATATTGATGTCAATCGTATCGTTTGGAAACGTGTTATCGATCACAACGATCGTGCTTTACGCAATATTACTGTTGGAGTTGGTGGAGGCTTAAATGGCGTTGAAAGGCGTGATGGTTTTGAAATAACAGCTGCATCAGAATTAATGGCAATTTTAGCGTTAGCCTCAGATTTACATGATATGCGTGCTCGTATTGGTCGCATTATATTAGCTTATAATACGCAAGGCCAACCAATAACTGCCGAACAGCTTGAAGTAGCTGGCGCAATGACTGTATTACTAAAAAATGCCATTAATCCAAATTTAATGCAAACAGTTGAGAATACGCCGGTGTTAATTCATGCAGGTCCTTTTGCTAACATTGCACATGGAAACTCCTCGGTGATTGCTGACCGCATTGCATTAAAACTTGCCGACTATGTGATTACTGAAGCTGGATTTGGTTCTGACATGGGAATGGAAAAATTTTTTAATATCAAATATCGTCAAGCAGGTATCAAAGCCGATTGCGTGGTATTGGTGGCAACTGTTCGAAGTTTAAAATCTAACAGCGGTAAATATAATATTAAACCGGGTCAAGCAATTCCAAAAGAAATCTCTGAATCTAATGTTGAATTACTTGAAATTGGCGCCGCTAACTTAGCATGGCATATCAAAAATGCCAAAAGTTATGGGCTACAAGTCATAGTTGCGATTAACCGTTTCCCACATGATAGCGAAGAAGAACTCGCATTCTTACAAAAATATGCCGTTGAACATGGCGCATTTGCTTGTGAGGTTAGCGAAGTGTTTACTAAAGGTGGCAAGGGTGCTGAAAAATTAGCTAACCATGTAATTAAAGCGTGTGAGATGCCAAGTGAAATTAAATTACCTTACCCTAACACAATGCCACTAATTGATAAAATCCAAACTATGGTGAAAAAATACGGTGCTAACAAAGCTAACCTATCAGCTAAAGCAATCGAAAATATCAAAGAAATTGAGGCATTAAAGCTCGATCATCTACCGCTATGTATTGCTAAAACACCAATGTCAATTAGTGCTGATGCCAACTTAAAAAATGTGCCAACCAACTTTGACGTTGACATTAGCCATTTAGCAATTTCAGCAGGGGCGGGATTTATTCGTGTTTACGCAGGCAATGTGATGACTATGCCAGGGCTTGGGACTAATCCGGCTTATCGACAAATCGATATTGACAAAGATGGTAATATTGTAGGTTTAAGTTAATGCAAGAAGTGATTATGCAAACCAAACAACAATATAAAGCGTTTATTGATGAACAAAACTGTATAGGTTGTGGCAAATGCATCCGCGTCTGTCCGACAGATGCAATTGTTGGCAGCAAGCAAGTATTACATACCATTTTGCCGAAGTTATGTACATCATGCAGTAATTGCATCAATACCTGCCCTACCGACTGTATTACCCTAAGTACTTTAGGTGAGGCATTAACCGAAAGTGAAGAGTTACAATTAACACAAAAAAAACAACAACGGTTAAATCACAATCAACTGGTACCACCAACGATCTTATTTCCGCGCACAATGGAAGTTAAAAACACAAGTGATACGAGTCAAAAAGATCGAAAACAATCCATTGCTGATGCAATAGCCAGAGTTAAGGCAAGAAAAAACCTCGCTAATTAGCGAGGTTTTCAATTTAAGCAGAATAAATGCTAACAACCCATTGAGCTGTTAGCATTCTCAACAATTAGTCTTTATTGTTACTTCTAAATGCGCGCTTACGATCATTTTCAGTTAAATGACGTTTACGTAAACGAATAGACAATGGCGTAACTTCGACTAACTCATCATCATCAATAAACTCTAATGCTTGTTCTAATGACATTTTCACTGGTGGTGAAAGCGTGGTTGCCTCATCAGTACCTGATGCTCGCATATTGGTTAGTTTTTTACCCGTTAAACAGTTAACAGTTAAATCATTAGAGCGTGTATGAATACCAATAATTTGACCTTCGTACACTTCGGCACCATGACCCAAGAACAACTTACCACGATCTTGCAAGCTATAAAGTGCATACGCTAATGCTTTACCGGTACCGTTAGAAATCATCACACCATTATTACGTTGACCAATTTCACCAGGACGAACATCATCATAATGACTAAAAGTCGAATAAAGTAAACCAGTACCTGAAGTCATTGTCATAAATTCCGTTCTAAAACCGATAAGACCACGACTAGGAATGACATAATCTAAACGCACACGCCCTTTACCATCTGGTAGCATATTAGTTAGATCACCTTTACGCAAACCAAGTGCTTCCATCACTGAACCTTGATGTTGTTCTTCAATATCAAGCGTAACTTGTTCGAATGGTTCTTGTTTTTTACCGTCGATTTCACGATAAATAACTTTAGGACGCGAAACACCTAACTCATAACCTTCACGGCGCATATTTTCAATTAACACAGATAAGTGCAACTCACCGCGACCCGACACTTTAAATGCATCAGGATCAGGCGTTTCCTCAACACGAAGTGCCACATTATGAACCAGTTCTTTTCTTAGACGTTCTAAAATTTGACGAGAAGTGACAAATTTACCTTCCTTACCGGCAAAAGGTGAACTATTAACATTAAAGAACATGGTAACCGTTGGTTCATCTACGGTTAACGCAGGTAGAGCTTCAACACAACTATTATCACAAATCGTATCAGAAATACCCAATTCACCAAGACCAGTTAAAGCAATAATATCACCCGCTTCGGCAACTTCAGCTTCATAACGTTGCAAGCCTAAATGACCTAAAACTTGACCCACTTTACCAGTACGTTTGTTGCCCTCACTATCAACAATTGTTACTTGTTGATTTGGTTTGACCCGACCACGTTTAATACGACCAATCCCGATAACACCAACATAATTATTATAATCAAGTTGTGAGATTTGCATTTGGAATGGACCATCTAAATCGACTTTTGGTGGCTCAACATATTTCACAATTGCTTCAAATAATGGTGTCATGTCTTGCGCCATATGCTCATGATCAAGACCTGCAATACCCATTAATGCTGAAGCATAAACTATTGGGAAATCTAACTGTTCATCAGTTGCACCCAAATTAACAAATAGATCAAAGACTTGATCGACAACCCAATCAGGTCTTGCGCCTGGACGGTCAACTTTATTAATAACAACAATTGGTTTTAACCCATAAGCAAACGCTTTTTGTGTTACAAAACGGGTTTGTGGCATAGGACCATCCATTGCATCAACAAGCAATAATACCGAATCAACCATCGACATTACGCGTTCAACTTCACCACCAAAATCGGCATGTCCTGGGGTATCAACGATGTTAATGCGATACCCATTCCAATTAATAGCCGTATTTTTAGCTAAAATAGTAATACCACGCTCTTTCTCAAGCGCATTTGAGTCCATTATTCGCTCGTTATCATCACCACGCAAATTATCAAGCGTGCCCGATTGTTTCAACAATTTATCAACCAATGTTGTTTTACCATGGTCAACGTGCGCAATAATGGCTATATTTCTTAAATTTTCAATCACAATTAAAATCCCAATTAGGAGACAGATTCTTTAGGCGCAATATTGTACACCTTTTTACTCGAAATGTTGATCTATATCACAAAGTTTATTTATCAGACTATTTATTGGTAAAAAATCAATAAAAATCTTATTGTTTTACACCATCTAAAACTGATGGAGCACAGACTTGCTGATAAAATTGTGCGGCAAATTCATCAACCTTAGCCCAATTGGTATATTCAATCACAGGTTTAGTCACATCAGTATCGCCCTTTCCTAACCACATAATAAAGCGAATCATATTACGATCGAACCAATTATATTGAGGATAATAAAGTGCACCAGCAAAAACCGCTTTAATGGTCGGATTCCAGGCAATTTTAGCTAAAAACTTTTTAGTATATAAATTGGTTTCTGGCGTATTTTTATTTGGCTTACGAGCCACCACATTGACACCAAAAAAACCAGATCGAATGGTATTTAATTGCTGATAATTATCATCGATAAATTGCTTCATCACTTTACTATAAAAACCATAACGTATTGAAGATCCCAACAAAACTGCCTGATATTTAGTTAAATCAATATGGCTATCAGGCAAAAGTTGAATAACATCACAGTCGCATTTATCACCAAGCTGTGTTTTTATGCGTTGCATGATTTTGAGGGTTTGCTTTTCATGCGTAGTATAAAGTAATAAAACTTTCACAACATGACTCATAACATTGCTTCCTTATCTAATAAGACATTGGCAAATTTCACTATTACTTTTTTCATGATAAAAATTAATAAATTCGGGGTGATTTCATTAAAAACTTTGATTATAGTAATAAACAAATTTACACAAAATTAAAGAAACCGGACAGATTATGACGATTTCAGTTCCAAAACTTAGTGCTATTATTTTGGCGGCAGGGAAAGGCACACGGATGTACTCCAACCTACCTAAAGTTTTACATAAAATTGGCGCTAAACCGATGTTACAACATGTTATTGACACAGTTCAACAACTAAATATCGATCAGATCAATATTGTTTATGGTCATGGAAAAGAGCAATTAGAACACGCACTCAAAAATCAACCTGTGCACCTTATTTATCAAGCAGAGCAGCTCGGTACGGGACATGCAGTACAACAAGCTATTCCTCATATTGCAGATAACCAAGACATTTTAATTTTATACGGTGATACCCCGCTCATATCACAACAAACTTTAGAAAACTTAATTACCAGCAAACCAGAACAAGGCATAGCACTATTAACGGTTATACTTGATGATCCAACAGGTTATGGCAGAATAGAACGGAAAAATGATCAAGTCGTTGCCATTGTCGAACAAAAAGATGCGTCACCAGAGCAACAAAAAATAAATGAAGTCAACACCGGCATAATGCTTGTTACTGGTAAACTACTTAAAAAATGGCTATCGCAAATAACCAATAACAATGCCCAAAAAGAATATTACCTAACCGATATCATTGCGCTGGCACATCAAGATGGCTACCCTATCCTGACATCTCACCCCGTGCAACAATTTGAGGTAGAAGGTGTAAATAACCGCTTACAATTAGCCACCCTAGAACGCCAATACCAGCATCAACAAGCACAAAACTTATTACTAGCGGGTGTAACATTACTCGATCCTAACCGCTTTGATTTACGCGGTACACTTACCCACGGTAAGGATGTCACCATCGACAGTAATGTTATCATTGAAGGGCAGGTAAAGTTAGGCAATAACGTCACCATTGGTGCAGGTTGTATTTTAAAAAATTGCACTATTGACGACAATTCAATCATAAGTCCTTACAGCATAATCGAAGATTCAACCATCGCACAGCAATGCACTATAGGTCCATTTGCTCGACTCAGACCCGGTTCACAGCTTGATGAACAAGCCCATGTAGGTAACTTTGTCGAACTCAAAAAAGCTCATCTAGGCAAAGCAAGCAAAGCGGGGCATTTAAGTTATCTTGGTGATAGTGAAATCGGCAACAACGTCAATATTGGCGCAGGCACCATCACCTGTAATTACGATGGCGCAAACAAATTTAAAACCATTATACAAGATGACGTATTTGTCGGCTCCGACTCTCAGCTAATTGCTCCAGTTAACATTGGTAAAGGTGTCACTATTGCTGCCGGCACAACTGTCACCACCAACGTTAAGGATAATGAATTGGTAATAAGCCGAGTAAAACAAAAACAGATTTCTGGTTGGAAACGTCCAACAAAGTTAAACAATAAGGAATAAATTATGTGTGGAATTGTGGGTGCTATCGCCAAACGTGATATTGCTGAAATATTACTGGAAGGATTAAAACGTCTGGAATACCGAGGATATGACTCAGCAGGACTTGCTATTATCTCACCAACAGGCGAACTGCAACGCGTTCGGCGTGTAGGAAAAGTACAAGCATTAAAAGATGCGGTTGAAGCCCATCCACTTAAAGGCAGTACAGGAATAGCCCATACCCGCTGGGCAACTCATGGTGAACCTGTCGAACGCAATGCCCATCCACATGTATCAGATTTTATTGCTGTTGTTCACAATGGTATCATCGAAAACTTCGAACCTTTACGTGAAAAACTCATTGCCAAAGGTTACCAATTTCGTTCAGAAACTGATACAGAGGTGATTGCCCACTTAATTCACGACATCATATCAACTGAAGGTTGCTCATTATTTGAAGCAGTACAAAAAGCCATACCTCAATTAAGAGGTGCTTACGGCACCGTTATAATGGATACACGTAATCCCGATATTTTGGTTGCGGCTCGTTCAGGCAGCCCTCTCGTGATTGGCTGTGGTGTTGGTGAAAACTTCATTGCTTCCGATCAACTTGCCTTACTGCCGGTTACACGTCAATTCATCTATTTAGAAGAAGGTGATATCGCACTAGTAACACATCGCACCGTGACCATATTAGATAAAAACTTTCGCGAAACAACGCGCCCTTGTGTTGAATCTGATGCTAGATACGATGCCGGAAGTAAAGCTGGTTTTAATCACTATATGCAAAAAGAGATTTATGAACAACCAAACGCCATTAAAAATACCCTTGAAGGTCGTATGCAACATGGCAAAGTTGACTTATCCGAACTGGGTGAAAAGGCTGAAACCATCTTAAAACACGTAGAACATGTACAAATTGTTGCATGTGGAACAGCGTATAATGCCGGCATGGTTGCGCGATATTGGTTCGAAGCTTTAGCGGGTATACCTTGCGACGTCGAAATCGCTTCAGAATTTCGTTACCGTAAGCCTGCTCGTCGCAAAAACAGCCTATTTATCACCCTATCCCAATCAGGCGAAACCGCAGACACTCTAGCAGCACTACGGTTAGCGAAAGAAAATAACTACCTAAGCACATTAGCTGTTTGTAATGTGGCGGCATCAACACTAGTACGTGAAGCAGATTTGGTACTCCTTACCAAAGCAGGGGTTGAAATTGGCGTAGCATCGACTAAAGCCTTCACGACGCAATTAACCGTACTCCTTTTATTAGTTGCCAAACTTGGGCGACTCAATGACATGGCCGAAAGCACCGAGCAAGCAATAGTCCATGCACTACAAACCTTACCAAATCGTATAGAACAAGTTTTAATGACAGAACCAGAAATCAAAAAACTCGCGGGGCAATTTGTCGATAAGCATCATGCGCTATTTTTAGGACGAGGTGATGAATACCCAATAGCCATGGAAGCGTCCTTAAAGCTAAAAGAAATATCCTACATTCATGCCGAGGCTTACGCAGCAGGCGAGCTCAAGCACGGCCCATTAGCACTCATTGATGCAGATATGCCTGTCATCGTGATGGCACCAACGAATGAAATGCTAGAAAAATTAAAATCCAATATCGAAGAAGTTCGAGCGCGAGGCGGTCAACTATACGTATTTGCTGAACAAGAAGCAGGATTTGTTAGTGATGACACAATGCACATCATCAACCTACCACATATAGAAGAACTCACTGCGCCAATCTACTACACGGTTCCAACACAGCTACTGGCGTATCACGTAGCATTAATTAAAGGAACAGACGTCGATCAGCCAAGAAATCTGGCAAAATCGGTAACAGTAGAGTAAGTTTCGCTATATAAAATGTGAGGAATTAATGTAGGTTTTGATATCATCATCAAAACCTATGTTTCCACATTAAACCAATCAGATAAAGATTGAAAACACTTACCCAAAAAATCTTTATAACAATTAAACCACTTTTTCCCCTGATAAAAACGCATATTTGACTGCTACAAAGCCAAAATTGAATTGGTCGTTAACCAATCAGTGAGTCATTAAAAATAACAAAATCACCAATATTCTAACTTACGATAAAAAGTAGTATTGGTCACACCATCGGGCGTTATGCAATACCCATATGTCCAATCACCGTGTTGATTATGTTTAGCAAATGTACATTTGATATTGTATGAATTCGAATTGTCAGTTTGATTATTTTTAGATTGACCATTATTCACATCATCATCAATGCTTTTACTTTTGACTCTTATCAACCAACCAGCTGGATTATAGAAATATTCACCTAAACTACACCCATCATCCCAGCATTCAGTATAACGAACAACTTTATTATTTGCGTATTCATATCGCCTTTTTAACGGTTGTTGCCAAACCGCATCATCAGTATTTTTCTCAATAAGTTGACCTGATTGATTATAGATAAGTGAACTGACATTTTGTTGCTTATCATCAACAATCGAAGTAATGTTCTGCTGTTCATTTAATTTAAACCAAAGTTTTTTATTAAGATATTTGATTGAATGAACAGAATAATCAACATCAATATTATACTGTGCATCACTGGTAATAGCTTTTTCAAAAAAACCTTGCTCATTGGCATGGTAAATTGTTTTTAACGGGCCATCATTATCTTGAGCGTAAGTTGTAATTATCTGTTTTTTTATTATTTTTTCAGTAGGCATGAATTCAGGATCGGAAAAGATATTATAACTATTATTAATATGGATAGGATTCATTTCGTTTGCAAAGCACAATCCATTAAATAAAAAAAGACAACTTAAACTGATTAAAAATTTTTGCATAATTCGATTCTGATTATTTTTTGTTATTTAAATTTATAAAAATTATACAATTAATCTTACAAAGATGCATTAATAAAACTTACGCTTTAAACATAGTTTACCGATACCCCTTATGGCTTCCGCAAAAATTGTGATCTTAATCACAAAAATAAAAAATAGCCCCATACAAACACTGTGACCCTGATCACATTTGTCAATTTTTTTGGATGAATCAAATAACGATATCCTTCTACAATAGCTGCATAATGATTATATCAATCAATAAGGAAAGATTTAAATTATGACAAGTGCAAACATCAAATTGAAAGTCCAAAATTTTGGGCGATTCCTAAGTAATATGGTGATGCCCAATATTGGCGCATTTATCGCTTGGGGCTTTATCACCGCGATTTTTATACCTACCGGTTGGTTTCCAAACGCGACCGTAGCTAAATTAGTTGAACCTATGATTACCTATTTATTGCCACTGTTAATTGGATATACAGGCGGTAAATTAGTCCATGGTGAACGAGGTGCGGTTGTTGGTGCAATCACAACGATGGGCGTTATAGTCGGTTCGTCAATTCCAATGTTTTTAGGTGCAATGATAGTCGGTCCACTTGGAGGATGGGTCATTAAACATTTTGATAAAGCTGTTGATGGTAAAATCAAAAGTGGATTTGAAATGTTAGTGAATAACTTTTCGGCCGGTATTATTGGCATGTTACTCGCTTTATTGTCATTTTTTGCAATTGGCCCTTCTGTTGTTGTCGCATCAAGTGTATTAGCGCAAGGTGTCGATTTTATGGTCCAGCATAATTTGTTACCATTAACTTCAATCATTGTTGAGCCAGCTAAAATATTATTTTTAAATAATGCCATTAACCATGGTGTATTTTCACCTTTAGGAATTCAACAAGCAGCTGAGCACGCTCAATCAATATTCTTTTTGATCGAAGCAAATCCTGGTCCTGGTTTAGGTTTGTTAGTTGCTTATATGTTATTTGGTAAAGGCGCGGCTAAAGGCTCAGCAAGTGGCGCGGCAATTATTCATTTCTTTGGTGGTATTCATGAAATTTACTTTCCCTATGTGTTGATGAATCCTCGCTTAATTATTGCCATGATTTTAGGTGGCATGACTGGTGTATTTACATTGACGTTATTTGGTGCTGGATTAAGTTCTCCCGCTTCACCTGGATCTATTATTGCGGTTCTTGCTGTAACACCCAAAGATTCGATTGTTGGTGTAAGTGTTTCAGTACTTGCGGCGGCGGCTGTTACTTTTGTGGTTGCATCAATTCTATTAAAAACGACTAAATCTGCAACGAAAAGTCTTGATGAAGCAAAATCCGATATGTCGGCAATGAAAAGTGAAGCAAAAGGTAATAAAAATAGTGAATTAGATTTAACTCAAGTGAAAAAAATCATTGTTGCCTGTGACGCTGGAATGGGCTCAAGCGCAATGGGTGCTGGCGTTTTACGAAAAAAAATTCAGGATGCTAATTTAGATATTAATGTCAGCAACACCGCGATTAATAATTTACCGATTGAAGTCGATATTGTTATCACTCATAAAGATCTCACCGATCGAGCCAAACAATATGCCCCTAACGCACATCACATATCATTAACTAATTTTTTAGATAGTGAATTGTATACTCAATTAGTTAATGATTTAATCCATGCTAACAATAAAAAATCATCGACTGTATCAAGCGACAACTCACAATCGTTTGGGCATAAACCCTTATTTAAGCTAAGCGAAAAAAACATTTTCCTAAACTTAACAGCCAACACCAAAGAAGAAGCGATTCGTTTTGCAGGTCAAAAACTCGTAGATAATGGATATGTAAAACCCGCTTACATCGAAGCAATGCTTGAACGTGAAAAATTAACTTCTACTTATTTAGGTGAATCGATAGCTGTGCCACATGGTACTATCGAATCCAAAGATGAAGTCATTACAACAGGTATTGTATTTTGCCAATATCCATCGGGTGTTCAATTTGGTGAAGAAGAAAGTGATAAAGCCAAAATAGTCATTGGTATTGCCGCTCGCAATAATGAGCATCTAAGTGTCATTGCAAAACTAACTAATGCACTTGATGATGAAAGCATTATTGCTAAACTGGCTAGTACAAATAGTATTGAAGAAGTTTTAGCGATATTAAGCTAAAACAAGGTGTAATTCATTTATTATGAAATTACAACTAATAAATTGATTATTAAATATATTGTTAAGGGTCATTATTATGCAAGCATTACACTTTGGTGCCGGCAACATCGGCCGAGGTTTTATCGGAAAATTACTGTCAGACACAGGCATACATGTTACCTTTGCTGATGTAAATCAACAAATTATAGATGCCATTGCTGAGCGCCATGAATATCCGGTAAATGTGGTTGGCGAGCAATCGACGACAGAAATAGTTAAAAATGTCGATGCTATTAATAGTACATCAGCAGAAGTTATCGACTACATTACTAAGGTCGATTTAATTACGACAGCGGTTGGCCCACAAATTTTAACAAGAATTGCCCCTGCTGTTGCCCAAGGTATTATTGCCCGACACCAACAAGGTCAGACAAAACCACTCAATATCATTGCTTGTGAAAACATGGTACGCGGTACTAGCCAATTTAAGCAAGAAATTGTTAAAGCCTTACCTCAGCACCTACATCAATGGGTAAATAGTCATATTGGTTTTGTGGATTCCGCTGTTGATCGCATAGTACCGCCTGCAACATCAAAAACAGGCGATATACTTGAAGTTACCGTTGAAACTTTTTCTGAATGGATTGTGGACGAAACCCAGTTTGTTGGCACCATTCCATCAATTAACGGAATGCAACCAGTTGATAATTTGATGGCTTTTGTCGAACGCAAACTATTTACGCTAAATACGGGACATGCTATTACCGCTTACTTAGGCTTTTATAATAATATTAGCACCATTCGTGATGCAATTTTAGATGAACGAATTCGGTTAATTGTTCGCGGAGCAATGGAAGAAAGTGGTTTAGTATTAATCAAACGTTATAATTTTGATGAACAAAAACATATGGCGTATATCGAAAAAATCTTAACCCGTTTTGAAAACCCTTATTTACACGATGATACTGCTCGAGTAGGACGCCAACCAATACGCAAATTGGGTGCCGGCGATCGTTTAATTAAACCGCTTCTTGGAACCGTTGAATATCAAGTTAAAAATACGAATTTACTTATTGGGATTGCAGCAGCACTTAACTACCGTAACAACGATGATGAACAAGCAGTCGAGTTGGCCAAACTTATCCTAGAAAAAGGTGTGAAACAAGCTTTTTCTGAGCTCTCAGGTATTGATGTTAATAATCCTATTGTTAAGCAGATTGAAGAAATTTATACTGCAATGCAAAATCATCAATTTATTTAACTTCTAATGCCCGAATCGATATTACAAGAAGATACGATACTTGAAAAACTTAACCAGCAAGCTGATATTTACAACTTGCTGGTAGTTGCAATTAAATTAATTAATGACAGTGTTAATCAATTGATTCTAAAGGTTTTTCGTAAAGAGCCGCATGCTATAAAATTTGTGATCCCCTCGTTAGTGGGCAAAAATGGACCACTTAATGACACCTCTGTATGCTTAAAACTACTGTATGCTTTAGGCATTATCAGCCGTGAAGATTATGAAGACATAGAACTATTAATTGCCATTTTAGAAGAACTTGAACAAGATGATAAAAGCTACTCCTACCTAGATGATGAAATTCTAGGACCAATTAGCTTATTACATGACATGGTACTGCCACCTAATTGGGCATCACAACACGAAAAGGCCAAGCAATCGGGTATTGTTGACACCTTAAAATCGTCCATGTTTCACAATCGCTATCAACAAATGATTCGTTCAGCATTAATCATCGCGATCACAGATTTGACGCTTCGAATTGTTAATAAACAAAAAATTGATTATTTCCCATAAATTTTGCAGTGATTTGACTTAATTTACCTGAAAAAGTAATGCGTTTTAATCATGGCTTTTGTTATTACATTCAATGTTGGCTAAAAGCTTATAACTAACGATTTAATTGAGTGATTATTTTTTTCATAAAATTATCGATTATTTAGTCATTTTATTATTCTATTTGAGCTTTATTTCCCACAGTTACTATTAGTCGGTATAATGCCTACAATTTTATTGTTAAGTGGATTATGCATGAAAACATTATTTGCCAGTACTTCACGAGGTCTGGAAGAGTTATTAAAAAAAGAGTTGGAACAAATTGGCGCTAGCGAGTGTAGAATTGTGCAATCGGGCGTCTATTTTAATGCTGACGAAACAACATTATATCAATCGTTATTATGGTCTCGTTTAGCATCACGTATTTTGTTACCTATTGCCGAATTTGATATTTATAGCGATTTAGATCTTTATTCGTGTGTAGTTAATATTAAATGGACAGATATTTTTGCGGTCGATAACTCGTTTGTGATTAATTTTATTGGCGTAAATGATTTTATTCGCAATAGTCAATATGGTGCCTTAAAGATTAAAGATGCCATAGTTGACCATTTTACAAGACATACTAATGAGCGACCTAATGTAGCTAAGCAAGATCCTGATATTCGTCTTTATGCTTATCTTAATAAAAATCGCGTTACACTTTCTTTAGATTTAAGTGGTGACAGTTTGCACCAGCGAGGCTACCGCCAACAAACTGGGCAAGCACCGTTAAAAGAGAGCTTAGCTGCGGCAATCATTATACGCTCTGGCTGGCAAAACGATGAACCATTAATCGATCCTATGTGTGGATCGGGCACACTTCTAATCGAAGCAGCAATGATCGCATCAAAAATTCCACCAGGACTACATCGCAAACAATGGGGTTTTTTTGCTTGGAAAGGATTTAATCCAACACGCTGGAATGAACTACTTTTTGCTGCTAAACACAATATTTGCAAAAGCACGACCCCATTTATCGGTTACGATAATAATTCGGTTGTTCTTCAGCGCGCTGAACAAAATGCAATTCAAGCGGGAGTAGGTGATTTAATTACTTTTGCTATGCAAGATGTCACTCAACTCACCAACCCTTTGCCTACAGCGCCTACAGGGATGATTATTAGTAACCCACCTTATGGAGAACGCTTAGAAAGCGAACCTGCACTTATTGCCTTACATACGGCATTAGGTCAACGAATTAAACAAAACTTTGGTGGGTGGCGATTATCATTATTCAGTGGTGCACCACAATTATTAGATTGCTTACAGATGCGCGCCGATAAACAGTTTAAAGCCAAAAATGGACCTTTAGATTGTGTGCAAAAAAATTATGTTATTGCTAAACGAGAAAATTCACAATCACTCAATCCACCAACTTTACCGGCTTTGGATTTTACTAATCGATTACGTAAAAATAAACAAAAACTGGAAAAATGGGCGGCACAACAACAGTTAGAATGTTACCGTCTGTATGACGCTGATTTGCCGGAATATAATGTTGCAATCGATCGATATAAAGATAAAGTCGTGATTCAAGAATATGCTGCGCCGAAAACTATTGAAGAACAAAAAGCCAGACAACGTTTGTTTGATACTATCAACGCAACTATGTCAGTACTTGAACTTAATGCCGATCAATTAGTGTTAAAAACCCGTGAAAAACAGAAAGGTAAACAGCAATACCAAAAACTTGCACAAAAACAAGATTACTTTTTAGTGCATGAATATGCTATTAACCAACGTCGTACCCAATTTTGGGTCAATGTCACTGATTACTTAGATACGGGTCTATTTTTAGATCATCGTTTAGCACGTAAAATGATTGGCGAAATGAGTGAAGGTAAAGATTTTCTCAACCTATTTGCTTATACAGGCAGTGCAAGTGTTTATGCTGGGCTTGGCAACGCTAAATCAACAACTACCGTTGATATGTCGCGCACCTACTTAGAATGGGCGGATCGTAATTTAAAACAAAATGGTTTAACAGGTAAAAAGCATCGTTTAATTCAAGCTGACTGCTTGCTTTATTTAGCACAAAGTGAAGAACAATTTGACTTAATTTTTATCGATCCACCAACGTTTTCAAATTCAAAAAGAATGCATGATACGTTTGATGTGCAGCGTGATCACCTAAAATTGATGACTGATTTAAAACGCTTATTACGACCTAACGGCACGATTGTTTTTTCCAATAATAAACGCGGATTTAAAATGGATGCTGACGGCATGCTAAAATTAGGACTGACCTATCAAGACATTACCGACAAGACCCAGTCGCTAGATTTTAAACGTAACAAACATATTCATTGCTGTTTTATTGTTAGACATAAAAAATAAAATATTCCGGAAGGTGACAAATTTAGGATGCAGTCTAATCTGCATCTCTTTACTTAAAATTTTTAAAACGTGAATGTGAAAATTTACGACTTTACAATGTGTTAATTACAGAATAACGGTCTAAAAATTAAAACTAAACGTGGAAGTTCGTTACAATAGTGATGCTTTGCCTATTTGCAAATAAAACTTGTTTTGTGCTTGTTGATGCATAGGTTATCTTCGTTGAAGAGGATGACTGCCCGTTCAAAATATCCAAAATGTGCTGAACTTGAAATTTGTGTAATACAAAATGTGAAGCAATAAACTTTTTTAGACACAAAAATTGAGGAACAGTATTTTTGGACCAAAAAACACAGATGTCCTCATCAAAGGACATCATAAAATAAAACTAACGTACTACTAATACTGAAGTCTGAGCGCCTCGTACCACGCCCGATGCATTGGATCCTAAAAGGTGAGTGGTAATATTTGGTCGCCTTGATCCTAAAATAATAAGATCAGGTTTGATTTCGTCAGCTAAAGCTAGAATTTCATCTCGTGGATTACCAAAAGCAATTGAAAATGATAAATTTTCACGCGGTAAATTAATCGAATCAATTAACCTGTGTAGTGCTTGCTCGGTTTGTACGGTTGCTTGATCTTTAAATTCATCAAATCCAAATGAATAGGCATTAACTATGGCCGATGCGACAGGTAAAGTATGAAAAAAAATAACTTTGGCATTGGATAATTTCGCTAAACATTCTAAATGCGGAATGACTTTTTGGGTTAATTCGTCCTCAAGGATATCAATAGGAACCAAAATTTTTTTATACATAACTGTTACCTCGCTGTGTAAAAATTTATAACTTACCTATTTTTTTTAATAGCTCTTGATTCATTCATCATACTCGCTTTTAATTGATTAACGAATGATTTTTTGCATCAAAATCACTTCCTTAGCTGAATTAAGGTTATGAGGCTTGCACAGTTGAAATCCAAGTTTTCGATACAAAGCAACGACATCTGTCATTGCCGATAAAATGTTGGTATAAACTTTTTCATAACCAAGTAATTTTGCTTGTTGCACAGCAAGTTTAATCAACTCTTGACCAATACAAAGTTGTTTATATTCATTTTTTACATATTTATGTATTAATTCAGCAGTGGAATTATCATAATGGCGAAGACCAATACAACCTGCAATGCTTGCCGAAGTCGAAACACCGATGTGAGCAAGTATTAACATTCCTTTAGGGTATAATGCAGTGTGTACAATGGATTTAAATGCATTCTCCATAGTTAACGTGTACAAACTTGGACAAAAAAGATTAGCATATTCAGAAAAAAGTTGTTTCCCTTGTTCAAAATCACATGCTGTTTTAGCAATCTTATAAGTAACTAAAGGCATAAGACATTTCCTGAGCATTTACAATGACTGTTCAATAAACTTACACCTATTTTTCGATTAAATCATATTCATTATTTTTATTAATGCCATAGGTAACGTCATTGTTATAACAGTGTAGATATTACTTTAAACTTTAAGCTGGTTTAGTTAATTGATTGTTAAATAATAAAGCGATAACATAACAAACAATCAATGGTTAATGATAATTACTTAGTTAACTCTCTAAATCATAAGTCGTTATCATTATCTACGTATGATCGAATTAAAATTGGAGGCATATGACTAATATCATTTACAGATGTAATATTAAACCCACATTAACACAAGCTATTACGCTATATAATAATTGCAGTTTAGGTGAACGCCGCCCTATTGATGATCATAAGCGGTTTCAAGCTATGTTAGATAATGCAAATCTAATTATTACTGCATGGGATAAGGATACCCTTGTTGGTATTGCCCGTTGCTTAACCGATTTTGTTTATATTACTTATTTAGCTGATCTTGCAGTTGATAATAGATACCAAAAACAAGGTATTGGTAAACAATTAATCAAAGAGGTACAAAATTATACAGGTTTAGATTGTGCGATTACTTTGCTGGCAGCACCGCAAGCGGTAGAGTATTACGGTCATATCGGTTTTAATTGCCATCCCTCAGCTTGGATAATAAAAGAAGAACTTAAATGAGAATAATCTTAGCATCAACGTCACTTTCTCGAAAAAAAGTATTAGAAAAGTTAGCTATTGCTTTTCAATGTGTTCCACCTATTTGTGATGAAACGCCATTACCGAATGAATCAGCAGAACAACTAGTCATACGCCTATCAAAACTTAAAGCACAATCATTAATAACTCAATATCCTAATTGTTTAATCATAGGATCCGATCAAGTGGGAGTTTTAGATGATAAAATTGTTTGTAAACCCCATACTGTTGAAAACGCCCGCCAACAATTACGTAACAGTAGTGGTAAATCCTTCTATTTTTACACGGGTATGACGGTTATTAACTCCGCTAGTGGACAATCAAACACAATATGTGAACCTTTTAAGGTGACGTTCCGCCATTTAACCGATGCAGAAATTAATGCCTATATAGCAAAAGAAATGCCACTACAATGTGCTGGAAGCTTTAAATGCGATGAATTAGGGATTACGTTATTTGATAAGTTAGAAGGTGATGATATTAATTCATTGGTGGGATTGCCACTATTAAAGCTCAATAAAATCATGATAGAAATGGGCTGCAATCCACTTTTCATGTAATACACATATTTTATGTTATATATGCAAACTATTCGACCAATCGACCAGCTGCCATTTTCATTATTTTTTGGCTATAATTTGCAACATCATGGTCATGTGTCACAATTAATAGCGCTGTTCCTTGCTGATGAATTTCGGTTAATAATTGCATAATTTCAGTCGAGCTTTCGTCATCTAAATCACTTGTGGGTTCGTCAGCAATCACGATTTGTGGCTGACAAATCAAAGCACGTAAAATAGCAATACGCCGCATTTCACCACCAGACATATTTGCTGGATAAGCATCTTGCAGATGGCTCACGTTTGCTTTCTCTAACAGTTGTTGTGCATAAGTTAGGCTTGTTTGATTGGCGCGCTTAGTTAGATAAAAAGGTAATCGTATATTTTCAAGCGCAGTCAAATTAGGTAATAAACTACTGCCTTGAGGAATATAACCAATATTCTGATTTCGAAATGCTGAAACTTGCTCATCATTAAGTTCAAAAAGATTAGTATCATTAATGGTAATTTTGCCCTGAGTTGGCGTCAGTAACCCTGCAATCATATTAAGTAAAGTCGTTTTACCACTACCTGATTTACCCATAATACAAACAAAATCATCCTGTTCCATATTGAAGCTAATATTATTCACAGCTGAAAAAGTTTGTTGTGCGCGACGATAATCTTTTCGCAGATTTTTAACGCTAAGTAACATTATTCCCCCTCTCTTAAAGTGCTGTAAGTATCAAATTTAGTCATAGATAAGGCAGAATAAATACAAGATAGCGGACCAATAATCACTGTGAGAATAAACACAATTACGGCATATATTATTGCATCAAATAACGAAATATTGACACATGGCAAACCAATTGATTGACAAATTAATAAACTAAAAGCATAAATCAATATAGCAGCAATCACAATGCCAGCAATACCACCTAATGCACTAATTATTAATGACTCTTTTAATAACATTTTAATCAAATCACGGCGTGATGCCCCAAGTATGCGTAATAAACTGATCTCGCGTTTACGTTCGTTTAATGAGGATGAAAAAATAACAAAGATCACAATAATAGCTAACACCCAAAAAATAGCCGATAAACTGTACACAATAGTTGAAAATCCACTTAACCATTTTGCAATATTACTTAACATACCTTTAGTCATGACAAAATCGATATTATAGTCCATAGCAAATTTTGGCATGATTTGATTGATAATATCTTTAGGTTGATAGTCATGATTCACTTTAATAAAGATAGAAGAAGCATAATCAGTAAAATGATCAACATCACCTTCTATTAATTTAGCCTCTTTCATTAGTTTTTGCGCAGCTGACATTGTCATAAAAACTGAAGTGTCAAAACCCATGCCTGTGCTATCCATTTTAGCTGCTATTTTAAAAGGCTGATTGAAAAATAGGATCTCATCACCTACTTGTGAAGTAATTTTAGCACCCACAACAACTTGATTGTCGGTTAATGGCTGGCTTAGTTGGGTTTGTAACCATGGTTTAATAACAAAATCACTTTGCTCATCAAAGCCAATTAGCTGTACTTTAGTCGTACAACATCCCGCGTTCAATGAAGCAATAAAAAGCTGCGGTGAAATAGCTTCAATCCCTTTAATATTTTTAATTTTATCAATTAAATCCACTTTTAGATAAAAACTACTTGGCTCACCCCGTAATAAAGCAACTTCCATATTCTTTTCATAACCATAAGGCACAATAAGAATATCAGCCCCTAACCGATCGGCCATGCCTGAAATGCCTTGACTAAGATTTTTCATTAATACACTGCCACCAAATAGTGTGGCTGAAAAAAGGGTAATAACAATAATCAAACAACAACTACGAAAAGGTCGTCTTTGAATATTTTTCCATGCTAAATGAGAAATAGTAATCGGCTTTTCTTGCATGTTAATTTCCTGCAATTATTGAGCTCTTTATTTATCTATTAATATTTATAATGATAAATTCTAAGCGTTAACTTGTTTAAACTAGTCATAATTTTGCTAGCTTATTTGTTACTCGTATCTTTTGGATATTTTATTTAAATAGACTAAATTGATGATTGATACCACAAATGATAATCCAGAGAGTAAAACCAAAGCAGGTTTAGCGCCCATATTGCATCGCATCATTTCGTTAGGGCAAACACCAATTAAAATAGTTGGAATCGCGGCTGCTAATAACGAGATGCAAGCTAATGACATTGTTAATCCCATACGAACAAATATCGTGCGGCTAAATAGCATTAAAACTCCAACGGCTATGACTAAACTACCGATGCCAAGTTCTGCTCTTAACGTCCAAAAACATCTCATAATTTTAGCGGGTGCACTATGCATATGTTCACTACCTGCTGCTTGGCTCATTGCATCAACCGGCATAGCTGAAGGTTCTGGTAAAGGGCAAACAGGTAAAATATACATTGGAAACAATATCAATAATGCGCCTAGCATGATAAAAAACAGGGATGAAATCATGCGATTTTTCATATAATAAACCTCATTTAATGGTTAATTATCAATAATACTTGCCACTTTACCGTGTTCAAGTACAACTGTAGTTTGAGCATGCCGAGATACCTCAGGTGAGTGAGTCACCACTATAATAGTGCTCCCTTCTTCATGCAGTTGATGTAATAAATTCATAACCATTGCTTCATTGTTTTCATCTAAATTACCGGTTGGTTCATCGGCTAAAATTAGTTTAGGATAGTTAATTAATGCTCGAGCAATACAAACACGTTGCTGTTCACCGCCTGATAATTGTCTTGGTAAATGTTTTGCTCTGGCCGCTAAACCAACGCGCTCTAGAGCCTGTAATGCTTCTTTTTCGTCAACCATACTGTGATAATACTGCGCTACCATTACGTTTTCTAACGCTGTTAAGTATGAAACCAGATGAAATTGTTGGAAAATCAATCCAATTTTATCACGACGGATTTCGGTCAACTGGGGTAGAGAAAGCTGGGTAATATCTTGCCCATCAAAAATTACTGAGCCTAATGACGGTTTATCCATACAACCGATAATATTCATCAATGTCGTTTTACCACTACCTGAAGGTCCCATAATAGATAACCATTTACCTTCCTCAACAGCTAAATTCACGTCTGAAAGTGCATGTAGTGAGCCATATATTTTTGATACATTCTTTACTTCGAGTATATTCATACTTAGATCCTATTCACCTCGCAATACGAGTGCGGGTTCAACTTCAAGAGCACGTTTTACCGGAATTAAACATGCTATTACCGTAACAAGAGCAGAAATAATAATTGTTGTTGGAATAAGATAAAACTCAATAATTATTGATCGCCCAAAGACATTAGTACTAATAACTTGTGCAAAAACAAGCCCACAAACTACACCTATCATGCCACCAATGATACCTAATACCAACCCTTCAGCTAAAAACTCTTTAGCTATGCTTTGATTATTTGCCCCAATTGCTTTTTTGAGTCCAATTTCTTTACGGCGCTCCATCACAACAGTCATCATCGTTGTCGCAACGCAAATCATAGTAAGCACTAACACCACAAAAGTGACCAAATAAAGTAATGATGAGAGTTTACCTAAAACTGAAGACTCTGATTGTGTTACCCATTTTATTAAATGGGGATCGATAGTATTAATGTGGCTTTTGATTGTTTCAACATAGTGTTTTAATTCTGCTTCAGTAGCAGTTATACTCACTTCAACCACTTCAGCCTGATCGGATTCTTCAAGTAGCACTTCTAAATCATGTAAATCAATAAATATAAATCCATCTTCGGCTCGCCCTGTTTTAATAATGCCTGTAATTTTAAGATCTTCATCAAAGCGCGAATCTTGTTTAGATTTACCCGAAATCGGCATCGTACTGCCAATTTTCAGTTTGGTAAAATTAGCAATATCGGTACCAATCATGATTTCATTCGGATTTTTAGGTATGCTTCCTTCGATTTGCCAATAAGGGCTAGTTTTGGTCACTTGTTCGAAGTTAGTACCCACAATGGTATAAGGATGCTGATTGCTACGAATAGCATCATAACGAAAAGGCGTGACGCCTAAAAGCTTGTCTTGAGGAAGTAAATTTACTGCTTGTTTCACATCAGCAAGTGGCATAGTCGGTTGATTATTAGCGGGCATAAATAATAAATTTGCGCCATAAGAACGAAACTCTTGCCCCATTTGACGCGGAATATCATAGCATAGTGTTATCATTCCAAGTAAAACAGTAGCACCAATAGCAACCCCTAGCAATGCAATCATAATTCGCGAACGGCGACGAATGAGTGAGCTAAAAATGGTTTTGATAATAAAGCGTCTATTTTTATTCATCATAAGCGACTTACCTTTGTTTTTATCGACCATGTAATACATCTGTTGGACGTAAAAACATCATTATTCGTAAAGCGGGTAAACTACCGACAAAGGTAATTAAACCGACCATAATTAATACTAACGGAATAATAATCATTTTCGGCTCGACAAATGAACCAAATACCGTGTGACCAATAATTTGAGCAAACCCCAAGCCAATAAAGTAACCAAAAACTCCACCTAACAAGGCAATAATCAATATTTCAGTTAATATCAGCATTGCGACCGCTGTATTTGTTGCCCCTAATGCTTTAAGTAAACCAATTTCAGTGCTTCGCTCAATAACATTGGCAGTAACTAAATTTGAAATTGCCAACGCCGAGCAAATTAACGATAAAATGGTTAATAGCAACATAAGTAATTGTGTTTTTTGCAGTATAGAACCTTCAGATTCAGCGACTTGCATAATCGCTTTAACCCGAACATCAGGCATTAATTCTTCAAGTTGATAAGCAATTGAACTAATGTAAGCGGTACAATACCAAGTATCCCATTCAGTTCTTGATAAACTATTTGGATCTTGTGCTGCTTTACGTGCCAATTCGTTTTCTGGTGTGGTTAATGCACTCACTTCAACTCGTTCAACAAGCCCTTCTTTATTTGCTAACTTTTGGACCACCGGCAAGGAAACATAGAGCTGTGAATCTTCTACGCCACCACTGTGGAAAATATTATTAACTGTTAACGTTAATGAATTATTTGTTTGTGGAGAGGTAATATTGATGGTATCACCTAACTTTAAATTCCACTGTTTAGCGACAGTTTCGCCCACCATGACACCTTGTAAATTATCATCTTTCATGGTGTTACCTTCAATTGTCCACCATGATTTCATGGCTAACATACCGGTATCAACTTCATCCCCAGTTGGAATAGTCAGGTGTTTATTAAACCAAGTGCCCACAATGGTAATAGGTTTGCCATTCAAATTAGCTTGAGCTGTTAGATAGGGAGCAAAATCGACAATGTTATAAGCCCAGAAGATCATCTTAATTTTGACTAAATCATCTTGTTTAATGTACTGCATAGCTTGTTGTTTGCCATTATTATCGTCGAGTTGGTACATTTCACTAACAAGCGCTGTTCCGCGAGGGACAATATTTAAATTAGCACCATAAGCCTTTAACTCTTGATTCACTTTATCACCAACATCAAACATAACATTTAACATGGCTGTTGCAAGTGAAACACCAAGTGCTACTGTCAAAGCAATTAAAAATAATTTCTTTTTTTGACGCACTAATACACTAATTAACATTCTGCGAAACATAAACTCTTCCTTTGGTAACCTTTACTTAAAGCGTGCTTTTTCCGCTTCTAGGTTTGCGGGACGAATAACCATATTCCCATTAATAATTTCATACTTAAGTGGAACAGGATTACAACCACCTGAAAAACCAATCGTTGCAATATTCATCACGACATCACATAAAATACAGACAACTTGATTACCGCGTTGATAGTAACCACTTGCACCGCAAATATCACAGGCATCAAAACCCACACCATAGGCGTTTTCGCTTTTTTTAATCACAATAAAACGAACTAATGTACCATCGGTAGCCTTGTAACCATATCGATGTAAATTACCATCATTGACATTATCTAATGGAATAACAATTAAACCATCGGCATTAGGGGAAACTGGTTCAGCAGGCGTAAGTTCAACACCTTTTTCAAAAATGTAACGTGCTCTTGTTACCGTATAAGCAGTTATTGCTGCACCAGCAATTAGTAATAACGAAGTACGTCTATCACTACGTAACTGTGCGTTAAGTTTACGAATTTGCGCTGGATTGCTGCCAACTAATGACGTTGTTTTGGATTGGATATATAACGCTATGGCTAATAACAACACTATTGCCATAAAAATAAAGATAAAGAAATTAACGTGACCTAATACAAAAATCACCAATTCCATCATCCATTTTTGTGGTTTAATAAATCGCCTTACAATTAAAATTTGGATCAGATTGATACTATTTTGAATCGTAAATATAAGCAAAGCGATCAGAATCGTTGTTTGAACGAATTTATTTGATAAACGCCTACATAGACGGAAGGTAAATACAGCGATTAATCCAGCAATGAGTAAAGCAAAGCAATAACCAACCCATTTGAATAAATAATCGTTATTAAAGATAGACTCCATCCCAACTGAAAATTCAAAGGGATAAAGCATTAAATTCGGTAAAAATTGTGCAGCAATTAATCCAATAGCAAGCACAGATAGTAGGGTAAATAAAATTTTGCCGAGCTGGCAATTGATTGGTGTTTTTAGTATTGCGCAGATAAACAACGGTATCGCAATTATCATCCACAAGGTGATGATGCCAAGGTCATAAAACTCACGAACAGCAAAACCTGTATTTCGCTTCAAAATAGCATAAATTAATGCTGCAAGTAGTCCTATTATAAAACCGAAGGTAAAAATTTTGTTATTATAATTAGGTATTGCTCTAACTATCATCGCACTTAACAGTGCTAATACAACAATGGGAACAAAAGTATTATCGGTGATTTTTATAAGGTATTGAAGCATATTAATTGCCTAATGGTTACAACCTATTATGGCGAGTGAAAACCTCGCCATAATAAATACTACAAAATATTAAGTATAACTGATACTATTTTTTAAATATCATTACCATGCTCGAGGAATATAATCAAAATCCCAAGAAACTTCAATTGGTTTAGTCCAAAAACGTCCTTCGACTCCGGTTTCTTTATCTACATGCAATAAATAACCTTGTTTTTCTGGATTTTCGATAGTAAATGTGACTTTATATTTACCTGCACCATCAAGTTTAATATTGTTACCATAATGCGGACCATCTGATGCGTTCATTGGCATAAAGTTACCTTCGATGGCTTTATCACTACCTTGTTTTTGGATCTTATATTTAACCGTTAAGTAAGGAACAAAATCGCCAACACCATAACCAAGTTTATTGCCTTCTGCTGCTGAAATATCTGCTTCAATGTGCATATCAGATTTTGATGCAGGTAAACCACCCATGCCAGCTGGCTCCATATCTACAGGTTGAAAATAAACCGCACCAATATGTAATGGTCCAACTGTCACTTCATCACCGATTGGAAACTCTTCAAAACCTTTTTGTTCACCTGGAGCAGGTGCTGCTGCATACGCAACAGATGATAATGCAAGTATTGACGAAATACCCGCAACTAGTACTAATTTTTTCATTGAAAACTCCTTTACTTTTATTTAATTACTTATCATTAAAGCAATCACTACTTTCTTTGCTATTTAAATTGACTTCGAAATATCATTAATCAACATCTAACCAACTTTTAAGCAACAAATTAAATGGATCAAACGTTTTGTTTATTATGTTTAGCTTTTAAATAAACCACTGATATGATAACAACTAATATCATAAATATTTGTGGTATTAACGTTTCAATGGTTGGATAAATCCCTAAAATATCGATTGAATGCACAAAATCAACCGGCGTTACAGGAATTATATCGGCTTCTTGTAACTCTTTTACTCCACCTCCAGCAAAAGCTATAGCCATAATATACATTAGTGTACTTGTGCCAATAAAAAATGGTCTAATTGGTAATTTCATGGTACCAAAACGAATTAGCATAAAGATAATAGCAAGCACAATACAACCTACAGCTAAACCATACCACACCATATCCATATGATCTTTAGCTTCAGCCAACATTGCTTGGTAAAATAAAATAGTTTCAGCACCTTCACGGAAAACAGCTAAAAAGGCGGCAAATCCCAATGCAAAACGACTACCCGATGAAACTGCCGTTTGCACTTTACCTTCAACATAGTTTTTCCATGCTTTTGCTTCAGCCTTTGAAAACATCCAATTACTGACAAAAAATAGCACGACGGTGGCAAGTAACATTGCAACACCTTCTATCATTTCTTGATTAGCGCCACTAATATCAAAAATAGAGTGAAGCGCAATTGCCGCTAAAACACTGGCAAATATTGCAAACAACGAGCTCATGTAAACAACTTTAACCATAGGTAAGTTGCCTGAACGCACTAAATAGGCCGATATAGCAGCAATAACTAAAATAGCCTCTAATCCTTCACGGAAAATAATAATAAATGAAGCTAATAAAATACTCCAACCGCTCTCTTTTTTACCATCGAGCTCATTGGCATCTTCATGTAGCATTTTTAATAAAACGTCGATTTCTGCTCGTACTGTTTTATTTGGTGCACCATCAGTCATTAAACGTTTTATTTTAGCAAATTGGTATTCGGTATCGGTACCACGTTTGCCAGAAATATATGACATCACAGCCCTTTCGACACCATGCTTTTCATAAAAACCAAAATAGGCGTTATTTACGCGCTCTTTTGCTCTATCACTGTCTTTCATAAAATAGATATCGTAGGAATCATTGAGTATGCTATCCATTTCATCAATGATAGCATTCCAGCTTTGATATTTTTTTTCAGCAGCGTAAGAAGAGGGAGCAAAAACAATCACACTTGTAATTATCAACAATACTACTGCAAGAAATCGTTTCACTTTTTATTCCTTTTATTTTCCTAGTAACATAATACCAATTGGTTTACTATTTTCAGGCAATTGCAACGCTTGGGATATGGCATCTGGTTTAATAGAATGGATATATCTGGCGCTTAATTTTAACGCAGCAGCACTAAGGTAGATGTTTTGACTCATTGCACCCACAGCTATTTGGGCAAAATCATTAGCTTGATCTGCTGGCGTATCTGTAAGGGAGTTTTGATCGAACACAAAAATTAAAGAATAAGCTGCACGCTTGGTAAAGTTTTGCATCGCAATATCGGCACGGATGTCTTTATTATTAATTTCACGTAAATATTGACCATCCCATTCATATAAAAAGGTCCCTTTTTCACTAGCAACATACAAACGAACATAAGGCGCTTTACCATTCGCCATTGGTACCGTCCACCCTGTTTTACCACGATTTAAGCCACTTGCAGCCCAAAGCACTGTGGATAATTCATCATCGGATAAATTACCTATAGGAAAACCACCACCGGGGGTTGAAGCTCGTTTTTTTAGACTTTCAAATAGCCCCATTCCATCTTTGGTTTGAGGATTGGGTAAAGAAATATCTCCATAACATAACGATATTGAAAATATTGATGACAATAAAACAATAACTAATTTGCGCATCATGCAAGGCACAGTCCACCTCTAGCTAACTTGTAATGATTGCGATATCTTATTGCTAATAATGTTAATGATCAACAACAAATAATAATAATTATCATTTGACAATCAAAAAATAGTTATAATTTATTTTTAATAAGATAACTTAATATTTCAGTGGGAATTTTTATTTGATTTGATTTTCAATGTTTTACTTATACCTATCAATACTTGAATTGGTTATATTTTAACCTTAATTTGCGATTTGCTCCGACGCCAATATGGCTTTTATACCAATTTTTGCTATGCAAAAATTGGTATAACGTCGCAAATAAACCGATAGATAATGTAACTAAATTAGCTAAATTAAAAGAAATAACATAACTATTGAATTACCAATCCATCCAATCTGGGGTAAAACAAAAAGTAGAATAAATAATTGTTTGACCTAACTGCGCCGATATATTTCCATCTCTTGGACGAACAACTAAATAGTCCCAATCATCAATAGTTTTTTGTTGAAGCCTTCTACCTGTCCAATAATAATTATCTAAATTAACATTTAAACCGTAATTGGTTAAATTTCCCCATTCACTAAAAACACCACCATTAATATGACGCCAATAACGCCCACCATCTGTTGTTGTATGAATATTCGGATTATTTAACCCAGATATATATCTTGTTACACCTTCAAACATGAAAGAACCAGATGCAGTCGTAAAGTCAACCGGATCGGGTAAACGATATTCTTGAGCCGTTATTGTTTCTTGGCGACCTGGTTGACCATCAAGCGCAAAACACCAGTTAGCTTGTCCAGCACTCGTTTCTAGTTTATCTTTATCGCGAACAACAAACCATTTTTGTAATTCAAATCCATATTCAACCACCTTCACACCATTCAAATTACCTTGTATTTTAAAATTCGCAGGTAACACCGAGGGTTTACGTGCAGTTGCACCATGTTCACTAGAGGTCGGTGCAGGCCCATTTAATGTTACCCTTACACTGTCTTTTGTAATATTACTTACAGTTGCAGTAATATCACCCACTTTTACTGTTGGCCAATTTAAATTATCCATCCCATTGGTTATTAATAAATCGAAATACACACCATTTCCAGCTAAAGTAGGGAAATTTTGATTATAATTTCTTGATAAACCCGATTGTGTTATAAATCCTTTTGATGTATCCCACATATTGATTGGACCAGCAAAAATACCCGTGCTATTTTCCATACTACCCGGCCTAGCATAACAAGCATATGGCTGAGTATCATGAGGATAGATATAATATACAGCAGAGTCTTTTACATACGTTTTTTGATTTGGAATTCCAAAAGCAGTTTTTAGTTGAACACCATCATTCGAATCAATTGTTATGGTCAGTTTATAAGGGGCAAAACATTTTGAAGGTAATTCATTTAAATCAGAGGCTTGTAATTGTAAACCATTTTTATCTTGCCAATTGGCATTTATCGCACCTGATATTGTAAAATCGCCATCACCATCAATATCTTGTGCTAAATTGGTACCTAAAGTATAGTTTACCGTATCGGGTGTTACAATGGTTTGAACACTTTTAAACGTATCGCCTGGATTATTAAAATAAATGGCTTGGACTCTATCCCAATTACCATTTTCGTTTAATTTCATCATATTTCCAGCTGGATCACTTAAATAAACATCATTACCAATTTTGATAGTTAATAAATTATCATTAATACCGTTAAATAAAATAAATGGAGAAGATCCTCTGATAGTGGAAGAAGTTTTAGCGGTTAATGCATCGACAATTGGCGTATTAAACATCCATAAACAAAAACAAATAACAAGTGAAACTATTTTAAGGGTAGACCAACTAACTGAGAATACTAATGTGTTGAAAGAGGAATGAAAATTTGTTGTTTTAACAATTTGATTACGACAAATTACTAAAAAGATTAAATCATCAAAATTAACGATGCCCGATGCCCGATGCCCGATGCCCGATGCCCGATGCCCGATGCCCGATGCCCGATGCCCGATGCCCGATGCCCGATGCCCGATTTTGAATATATTTTATCATACTTTTCCCAATCAGTATATTTATTTAATATTTCTTATGAAAATTCAAGTAAGTAAATTGAAAGCAATATTATCGTTTTAATACAAAATAATTAAATAATCATTTTGAACTATCATAAATCAAACTAAATTTATTGTAATAAACTTTTGTGTAAAAATTTGTAAGCTATTTTGTAATCTACCTTATTATTCATATAATTCGATAATTGGCTTTTTTTCATATTGATTAGTTAAAAAATATTTAATTTTAAGACTTATATTGTTAATGAACTTTTTCGATGAATAAAATGTTTAACATTGTTAGTAACAGCAAGCAATATATTGGTTAACTCGTTGTATTATAAAGCCATAACGAACTCCTCACGTTTCTGTACTTATAAATCTCATTTGTGACTTTTTTAATTGATTTATAAAAATTCTTTGCTTTTAATACTGATTATATTATCTAAATAAACTCAAATCTGCCTTTGACACAAGCTTTAAGTAACGCTCATTGGTTAAGTAAAATGGGTTAGAGCTAACCAGATTATTACATTGGGATTTTTGTTATATCTTGATGTTCAATAGCTATCTTCGTAGAATGGGCAAAATTTTTATTTTGGGTTTGTTATGCAATTACATTTAGTGGTTAATACCTTTGGCGCTGATTTGCAGCGACGTTATGGTGAAAAAATTTACAAACTCACGTTACATGGTGGATTTACCTGTCCTAACCGTGACGGTACTATTGGTCAAGGAGGGTGTACATTTTGTAATGTCGCCTCCATTATTGATGAGTCAATTCAAGTTAAGTCGATTGCAGATCAGTTAACTTCACAAGCTCAGCAAATGAAAAAATCGAAACGTTACCTTGCCTACTTTCAAGCTTATACCAGTACTTATGCCGAAGTTGAAATCTTAAAAAATATGTATGAAGAGGCGCTAAATAGTGCTGATATTGTTGGGCTTTGTGTGGGAACCCGCCCTGATTGTGTACCCAATGAAGCACTTAATTTATTAGCTAATTATCAAGCTAAAGGCTATGAAGTTTGGCTAGAGCTAGGTTTACAAACCGCACATGATAAAACGTTGCATGCAATTAATCGTGGACATACCTTTACTGATTATCAGCAAACAGTACAAAAAGCACGTAAGCTGGATATTAAAGTGTGTACCCATTTAATTATTGGTTTACCAAAAGAGAGTAAACAAGATAATTTAGTGACTTTAGATCAAGTGCTTAATTCTGGTGTGGATGGTTTAAAACTGCATCCGTTACATATTGTCGAAGGCAGTATTATGGCTAAAGCGTGGCGTGCAGGTCGGCTTGATGTATTATCTTTGGAGCAGTATGTCGATATTGCAGGTGATGTTATCAGGCAAACCCCAGCGGATATTTTATATCACCGCATCTCGGCTAACGCCAGAAAACCGACCTTACTTGCCCCTGATTGGTGTGAAAACCATTGGCAATCGATGAATGCTGTCGATCAAAATTTACGTCAATTTGGCGTGCAAGGAAGTGCCATTGGTGACAGTTATTGTTTTAAAGCATAAAAGAGTTTAATGGATAATATCCAGATAGTTAAACATGCATTAAGTGATTTACTAACCGAAAATATTGCTATTAATTAATTGTAAAATATTTTGCCAGCAATTATCAGTAAACCATAGATGGAAAACGATTAGCTACAGTGAATTTATTGCCCATAGGCAATTACTGCATAGTGTAGTCAAATAATTGTCGTTATAGATGCAATAAGTCAATCCGGGGATCAGGTTTACACCCATCATTTTGTTAAAGTGACAAAATAGACAAACGTATCAGTAAATTTGAGGTTTTTACTTTATTTGAGATCGCCAATCACAAAATCATCATTTGTAATGAATAAACTCGGTAATTTTGTGGTAATAGTGATGATAAAGATCTAGGTGCCTAACATTGATTTTAGGTTGGTTAAAATATTGAGTTCAATCACCATAAAAATAACTAGGCGGCGAGTTATCTTTTTTGTTAATCAATGAGATCGGCTTAAGGCAATTATGTTTAACAATTGGTATAAAACATTCGGCACACAGGCCGAATGAGTATAATGCTTCAATTCCAGCAGTATAACTATCTCAAATTTTATTGAAAAAATTCGTTAATCTTTATTGATTATCTGCTGTTTTTCCTCGCGTTATTAACTTTTTAAAAATGCTGAGCGGTAATTTAGTTATAGCAAAACCACATAACATAATGATTGTACAAATAATAAAACGGGTTGAAATGATTTTATGCTCATAAATAGAGGAAATCAAAATTGCAACGACTGGAAAAATAATAAAAATGAATGATAAAACAACAGGGCTCATTCTTTTCAACAAAAAGAAATAAGCAATAAAACCAAACACCGAAGCAAAAATACCTAAATAAATTAATGCGAGCCAACTAGTTAAAGAAATAAGTTGGAAATTGTTTTCTTCAAACAAGAAACTTAACAAGCACAGTACAATTCCAGCGACGCCGATAGGTAAGGTATTAAAAGTAAATACATTGATGCCTGCACCTGCTTTTTTGGAGTATACATACAAAAAACCATGCATCAATGCTGCTAAAAGTATTGATATAACACCTAAAAAATCGGTATACGAAAGAATAAATCCTTCAGAAACTAAAATATATATTAAGCACAAAAAGCCTACTGTAATACCGATTAATTGATTCAAATAAATCTTATCTTTTAAAATTATTTTAGCAAAAATAATAGAAAAAATAGGCATAGTACTAAATAGAAGTGATGTTAAACCTGACGATACATACTGTTCACCAAAACTAATTAAGAAATAAGGAATAGTAAAGTAAAATAGGGTTAATAACAGGAAAAAATGTAATGATTTTCGAGGAAACAATATTGGTGATTTAGCGATAATAGTAATTAATACTAAAAACGGAAATGCAATAACAAAACGTAAACCAGCCGCTAACAGTGGGTTAACGGTTTCAACAGCAAACTTAATGCCAATCCATGTTGTTCCCCATGTAAAACAGACAACAATAAATAACAATAAAATAATATATTTATTGTTAAAAAAAACGTCCTTATTCATTTTAAATTTTACTAACCAGATTATATGTAATAGATTTGGCAATATAATATAAAATGCATAAGATTGTAAACATCAAAGTATCTCAAGAATTAATAAGCATTTTTTACGGTCAAACGTTTTACTTTCGTTAACTTTGTATCGATAAGCAAATGGTGATTGAGTTATTTTGTTTTTAAATATTTGGCAATTAAAATTCTTTCACTAAATTAGTGGATATTTAGATCAACTGAGAATAAACAAGATAAATCGTCTAAAAGCAAGTCTTGCTTTAACCAGATTCAAGCTAAATATACGTTCATTTTAATTAGATATTAATCATCATTAACTTCTTTTTACCCGTTAAAAATAACTGATTTTTCAATACCAATAAAAGATTATGGTTAAGTTTGATCATAAGCTGCAACATAGAATGACACTGATCCTATAACAACTATCATTATTGATTTAACGTTACCTCTTACCTCTATTTTTTGCTTATAGGGTGAAGTAATATTAATAATATTGAATTTTTTGTCGATAACAGAATGTTCAATAAATGTGATGAATCTTTGTGAAAAAGGATTCATCATTCAAATGATTTACACTTATCGATTATTTCGCTATGAATAAGATTACTCGATACTTATAAACTCGTCTGTACTAAGCATTGTGATAAGGCTCACTACTAAAAATCAAACTTTGCGCAACAATCAATACTGAGTATATAATACCCCTTTATTACTCGAGGCAATTTGCATGCAATTAGCTTTTTGTATCTATAAATATTTTCCTTATGGCGGTTTGCAACGTGATTTTTTGCAAATTGCTAAGGCTTGTTGTGATCGTGGTCATAAGATCCGTGTTTATGTCATGGAGTGGCAAGGCGATATACCTGATGAATTTGAAGTTATAAAGGTCGCCAAAAAGGGCTTTTCAAACCACAGCCGAAATCAATCTTATTATAATTGGGTTAAAGCTCATCTTGAGTCCAACCCTGTTGATTGTGTTGTCGGTTTTAACAAAATGCCTGGCTTGGATGTCTATTTTGCTGGCGACACATGTTTTGCCGAAAAAGTAGCACACAAAGGTTTGCTTTATAAATTATCTAAACGATGTCAACACTATTTAGCTTTCGAAGATGCAGTATTTAATGCCGCTCATCATACAAAAATAATGGTGCTAACTAAACAGCAAATTAGTGATTTTGAAAAATATTATCAGACTCAACCTTCACGATTTTATCTGTTACCACCGGGCATTGCATCGGATAGAAAATACCAGTTAGCATCGCCTCTTAAAGGTCAACAATTTAGACAAGCCAATCAAATTGCGCTTGATGCTTTTGTGATAGTGCAAATTGGATCTGACTTTAAACGTAAAGGGGTTGATCGTTCGTTAAATGCTATTGCCTCCTTACCCATTGAGTTGAGGCAAAAAGTAATTTATTTAGTCGTTGGGCAAGATAATGCGCAACCTTATCAAAAAATGGCTAAAGCTTTGAATATTGGCAATCAAGTCAGGTTTTATTCTGGCCGTAATGATATCCCTGATTTTCTTTTTGCAGCCGATCTATTATTACACCCAGCAAGGCAGGAAGCTGCTGGCATGGTATTAATTGAAGGTTTAGCCGCAGGTGTACCAGTCATTGTCTCTGGTATTTCTGGTTATGCTTATCATGTCTACGATGCCGATGCTGGTTTTGTACTGATTGAACCTTTTGTGCAAGCAGATTTAAATTGCGCGCTTGACAATGCGATAACCAATCAAGCGCAACGATTGATCTGGCATAATAATGCTATATATTACGGTCAAACTACTGATTTATACCACTTAGCTGAGCGTGCTGCCGATATTATTTTAGATTGTGATAATCATGAACGAAATTAAACTTAAATCACCTTTTGCACAATTATGGAAAGATAAAGATCCCTTTCAAGAAGTTGAATTAATATCGGGAAAAGTTTATCGGGAAGTAAAACAACGTAAAACATTAAATTTCCAATTTAATGATGAATCTTATTTTATTAAGATTCATCGAGGTACAACAGTTAAAGAGATTGTTAAAAATCTTTTATCACTACGTTTGCCTGTTTTAGATGCTAAACAAGAATGGGATGCGATTGCTCGTTTAGAACAAGCCAAAGTTAATACTATGGATGGACGAGCATTTGGTCGAAAGGGCCTAAATCCCTTAACTCGCCATTCATTTATTGTTACTAAGGATTTAAACCCAACCATTAGTTTAGAAGACTTTACAAAAACATGGCTAACTTCGCCACCCAATTATCATTTAAAACGTTCACTAATTATCTATTTAGCTAATATGACAGCAAGAATGCATGCAGCTGGTGTTAATCATCGTGATTGTTATTTATGTCATTTTTTACTTGATATACCATTATTTGAACATCAAAAACAGATTAAGTTATCAGTGATTGATTTACACCGAGCTCAAACACGTAATAAAGTGCCTAGACGCTGGCGTGATAAAGATCTGATCGGACTTTATTTTTCATCAACGAATATTGGCTTAACAAAGCGCGATATTTGGTTATTTTTGAAAGTCTATTTCAATAAACCCCTAAAAACCATTTTGCTTGATGAGCATAAATTAATTAGCAATACAGAACAAAAAGCAGAAAAAATACGTAAACGCACCGAGAAGTATAATCTTTAACAATAAGGAAATACGATGTTTATTGAACAAATTGATATAGTAGGATTTAGGGGTGTAAGTCAATTATCGTTAAAATTTAATACAGAAGCAAGTGTGCTGATTGGTGAAAACCGATGGGGGCGATCGAGTTTAATTAGCGCTTTAATGTTATTGTCGCTAGACAATAAATTTTATGAATTTGTTGATTCTGACTTTTATCGTGATAAAGATAAACCTAATGACAATCATATCAGTATTAAAGTAACGTATTGTCAATCCTATGCCAACGAGTTCAATAATCAAGCTTATCAAGCATTATTGCCTGTTACTTATCAATCTAAAGAAGATCAATTACGACGGATAACTTATCAAATCACCGCCAAACAACAAAATAGTAAAATTGTAACTCAGCATCTGCTAGTCGACCAAAACAATAATCCTTTTACTATTGAAGATCATAAATTGCTGATTGCTATTGTTCTTAATCTTAATCCTGTAATGGCATTGAAAAACACCTTAAGTGCAGATGATTTACCCATCACTAACCAACCTTTATCAGAATACTTCATTAATGAACTGTCTAATCAATTAAAGCAACATTCAGCCTCGATTAGTGAAGAGGAATTACAACGAGGATTAAAAGCTGCACGTGCTTTGTTAGAATACTATTTTATCGATCCAGCTCAACGTTATCGTTATAAACATTTACCACAAAAAACAAGCCCACATCGTGAAGATTGGAATTCACTTGAACGTATCAATAATGCTTTAGATAATATTAATGATGATTATTTACGAACCGCTTTATTAGGTATTTTTGATTCAATTGTTTACGCTAAAGGTGACAATCCCCTTTCACCTAGCTCGATGCCAATTCTCATTTTAGAAGAACCTGAAAGCCAATTACATCCCATTATTTTATCGGTTGGTTTTCGCCTGCTTAAACACCTGCCAGCACAAAAAATTATTACCTCAAACTCCAGTGACTTAGTATCATTATTTCCATTAGAGAGTATTTATCGGTTAATCCGTCTACCCGGTCAAATTGTGACAAAATATGTTGCCCCTCATTCACTGAGTGCTGATGATAGTCGCCGTATTTTATTTCATGTACTTTATCGTCGACCATTAGCGCTTTTTGCTCGTTGCTGGTTATTAGTTGAAGGTGAAACAGAAGTATGGTTGTTGCGTGAATTAGCCGAACAAAGTGGTTATCATCTAGGTTCTGAAGGTGTGCAATTACTAGAATTTGCGCAATGTGGTTTAAAACCTTTAATAAAATATGCTAATAAGATGGGGATCCATTGGTATGTGATTACTGATGGCGATATGGCTGGAAAAAAATATGCCGATACGGTTAAATCGCTCACCCCACAAAATGAAGATTCGAATGACTATCTTACGATATTACCGGCAAAAGATATCGAGAATTTTTTGTTTAAACATGGCTTTAGTCATGTGTACAAACAGGCAGCTTATAATACAATTGAACATATCGATATGCCTGTATCTAAAATTATTCAAAAAGCCATCCATAAAAGCTCAAAACCGGATTTAGCTATTGCTGTTTGTGATGATGCAAAATCTAGAGGTATAGATGCGATACCAAGCTTATTAACCCATACTTTCGCCAAAATAATTCAGTCATCAAAAGATTTTATTCAACGTTGAAAACAATAAGCTCATAAATTAGATAAAACGCCACCAAATTTGATTGGCGGCGCAGTTAAATTATGAAAAAACACTGTATTATAGCGTGAATAAATTATTTTACTCATACTTTCAAGGAGACACACAAACAACACGATGTGTTAATGTTGATGGCATATTATAGCCGATATAACCTTGTGAATACATTCCATTATTAATATCATAAATCAAACCATACATATTGGGTACAGCAAGTGATGTCCAGTATATACCTGAACCATCCCAATTTTTTGCAGCAGGATAATCAGTAGACGTGTTACTCAGATACCCCCATTCATTCATTAAACCACCAACCCACTTATCACCATTTTTATAACTGATTTGACGACGATAAGAGTTACCCTGACCTGGAATTCCATTCTCCCAGCCATATCCATTTCCATTAGTAAAATCTTCAACTCCTGGTATTCGATAGGTAGCCCCCAGATTATTACAAAATGCTTTGGCATTTTCGTAACCATTTGCCTGTTCAATCTTAGTTATGTACCAACGCTCGATTTTAAAATTATAAAGCAACTGACTATGATTATTATCAGAATAGAGTTTAAACTCTGAGGGAGTAAAAGATCTATTAGTAGAATCTTGGGTTGGTCCATTTAATAGAATTTTTAATGCCAACTGTGGCTGCCCATTCCAATTCTGTGTCTGTTCTACAGTTAATGACAAATTAACGGTTTTATTACCATTTTCAGGGAAAACGGTAGCACCATTTGCAGCAATAACTTGATTTGGCGTAATACCTGCTAATAATAAATAAAAATGAAGACCATTTGAACCGGTTGTAGGAAAGTTATTTGCAACATTATCAATATTATCGACTCTAAATCCTTTCTTACTCACCCAATTTGGTCCATATGACTGATCCATAGAAAAGTTGGGCTGAGCATAACACACATAAGGCATATCTATCTTTGGGGTAATATAGTAAACACTTGTTGCAGCATTAAAACGCGTAGTATTCGGTATGCCATACTGGGTTGATAATAGACCATCAGTTGTTTGAATATTGAGTTGATAAGGTGCATCACAGGGATCTAATGCTGTAATTGTATTATTACTAATCATACTGGTAACATTTTGCCCTTGCTTATTTATCCATGAAAGCGTTAACGATCCGGTAGCCGTTACGTTGCCATCACCATCATCATCCCCCCAATAGTTATATAATTTGATTAAACTGTTTAAAGCAACACTCGGATAATTACTATTCCCCTCTTTTTTAAGTGGAACAAATGTTTTTATATTAACAAAATCTAACTCTCCTTTATTTAAAATAATTGGATTTGTCATAGTTGAATCATTAACGATCGCATTTGGATATAAATGTGCCATATCACCGGATGACACATACTGACGACCATCTGGTAACGTTACACTTAACAAACCTTCTGTACTTGTTACTTTCGTTTTACCTTTATCAAAAGTTAAATAAGGTTTACTACCATTAATCTTGTTAATGGTCACCGCAGTTAACGCATTAGCGTTAACCGTAAAAATCATAGATATTAAGCTAACAACAGCAATATAAGAGCTAAAATTGTTTTTTGCTAATGGGATTTTTTTAAAAAGAATAATCCATCTAAAAAAGATAAATAACACTAATTGGTGAGAAAAAGTTAAGATAATACTGATGAAAAATAAACAAACTAGTTTGATACTATTCATTGGCAACCTATTATTAAAAAGTTTTTATTTAGAAAAATATGGTGTTTTCCTCTATATTAATTTTAGATATCCTTATCATAACCTGTTCAATATCGACCAAAATTTAAATATCTTTAATTTTTTTTCAAATTATTTTGAGAATCAAAATTTACATTACGTTTTAGCTATGATTATTTGAGCGTTAATATTGAAAATCATTATGTGTTAATCATTCAATATGATGAAAAAATGGATAAAATTTCAATAGATAGATGAGGGCAAAAAAAGTTAGAAACTATCTTTTAAATTAATTAAAAGACACGTTTGGTGAAAAATGCTTGGAAAGTATTTGCTTAACGAATATGGATATAGTTGATATCAATGCTAAAGGATTTCCACTGCAGTAAACAGCAGAAACCCTGCAAAACATGATTATTTTGTGATTCTTTTGTATTTGGCACGTCTCGGCTCTAAGGCTTCTGCACCTAAGGTCCGTTTTTTCCACTCTTCATATTCGGTAAAGTTACCTTCAAAGAACTCAACATGCCCTTCGTCTTGGTAATCGAGAATATGGGTTGCAATGCGATCTAAGAACCAACGGTCATGCGAAATCACTAATGCACAGCCCGGAAACTCCAATAACGCATTTTCGAGTGCTCGCAGTGTTTCGACATCTAAGTCATTGGTTGGCTCGTCGAGTAACAGTACATTGCCACCAACTTGTAATAACTTGGCTAAATGCACTCGTCCACGCTCACCACCAGAGAGTTCACCGACTCGTTTTTGCTGATCAACGCCTTTAAAATTAAAGCGTCCAACATAGGCTCGGCTTGGGATTTCAAAATTACCAATACGCATAATATCTTGCCCATTGGATATTTCGTCCCACACTGTTTTTTTATCATCCATGCTGTCACGAAACTGATCGACTGACGCCAATTGCACCGTATCACCTAAAGTAATGGTACCTGAGTCAGGTTGCTCTTTACCCGATAGCATTCTAAACAGTGTTGATTTACCCGCACCATTTGGACCAATAATCCCAACAATCGCGCCTTTAGGAATACTGAATGAAAGATTATCAATCAATACCCGATCACCATACGACTTGGTTAAGTTATTCACTTCGATCACTTTATCGCCTAAACGTGGCCCTGGTGGAATAAACAGTTCGTTAGTTTCATTACGTTTTTGGTAATCATTACTGTTTAATTCTTCAAAACGTGCTAAACGGGCTTTACTTTTTGCTTGGCGGCCTTTCGGGTTTTGGCGCACCCATTCCAGCTCTTTTTCAATCGATTTGCGGCGCGCTGATTCGGTTGCGGCTTCTTGAGCTAATCGCTGATCTTTTTGTTCAAGCCATGAAGAGTAGTTACCTTCCCATGGAATGCCTTCGCCACGGTCAAGCTCTAAAATCCAGCCGGCGACATTATCTAAGAAATAACGGTCGTGGGTTACAGCCACCACTGTACCTTCATAGTCATGTAAAAAACGCTCTAACCAAGCCACCGATTCAGCATCTAAATGGTTAGTCGGTTCGTCGATTAATAACATATCGGGTTTTTCCAGCAATAACTGACAAATGGCAACACGGCGACGTTCACCACCGGATAAATTCTCAATTTTGGCATCCCAATCAGGCAGGCGTAGCGCATCGGCAGCGCGTTCTAGTTGGTTGTCCAGATTATGTGCATCTTGCGATTGTATAATTGCTTCAAGTTCAGCTTGTTCTTTAGCAAGTTTATCAAAATCGGCATCAGGATCAGCGTAAGCTGCATAAACTTCATCTAACCTTGCTAATGCCTTTTTGGCATCGCCAACGGCTTGTTCAATTGCATCACGCACAGTTTGTTTTGGATCTAATTTCGGTTCTTGTGATAAATAACCGATTTTAATACCTGGCTGTGGACGCGCTTCACCCTCAATTTCGGTATCAACGCCCGCCATAATACGTAATAACGTTGATTTACCTGCCCCATTCAAACCCAGCACACCAATTTTTGCGCCAGGGAAAAAACTTAAAGAAATATCTTTTAAAATATAACGTTTAGGAGGAACAATCTTCCCCACTCGATTCATTGTATAAACATATTGCGCCATAAAACATCATCCGCTTATTGGGTTAAACCTAGTAAAAGAGACCTTTTACTATAAAAGTATGGCGTATATTGTAACGATTCTGACAATAGGGTCTAGGGTTATTTATAACAATTAACTGATTAACTAGTGATGGAGCGAGTTATTCACCGCAATTGATAGGCTACTTATTATTGACAATATTTATCTGACTTAAATAATAACAAGTTCATCAATAGGTTAACAAAAAAACAACTCTTTCACATAACAATTTTACCCGTTTGACGACTCAGCAAAAGTAAAATCTGAGACAATGGGGCTGGATTTTCGAAATAACAGTTTTACGACCTAAGTGGTATTTTGACTATAATTGTAATGTAGTTAAATACCACGTTATGGGCAATTTGTCAGATTATCAATATCTAACCTGACAAACGACTAACAACATATAATTTATTAGGTAATTCTTTTATCTTGTAGGGAGTGTGCTAATTCCATTTTCGCCCCGGCAGAAAATTTGTGCTGATTGACCTTGACCAAGATCAAAACCGTCATCCTTAACGCTTCCCAACAAACCATAATCGATTACAGCAAATGGCTTGTTTGTACGATACATTTCAGCTGTCCAAAGATAGGTTCCGAAGTAATAAGGCCCGCCCCATTCACTCATAAAAGTACCTAAATCTCGAGCAGCGGGATATTTGTTGGAATCAACACTTGCGTTAGCTGTCCATTCTGGTGTGTTAGCTTGTAAAGAGTTGGTCAATTCATCTCTTCGATACAGATATTTTTGTCGCCAAGCTTTGCCTGCTTCTGACATATCATTAACCTGAGCGGATGTTGTTTTCGGTATTGCTTGACCATCTATTATTCTTCTACATTCATCGTAGGCTAAATACCCATCAAATATATCTAAAAATCCTTTTACTTTCGTAGGTATTATTGCCCATTTTTGTGGTATAGGGAGCGTAATTTTACCGATGTTTTGCCAAGTTTTGCCTTTATCAGCACTATATTCCATATTAATCGTTAAGGGTGTTGTGGGCTTAGTGACACTGTCATAACGTACTTGGCAATTTGCACCTAAGTCTTTACTTGCGACCGGAGATTGCAATGTAACCCAGTTAGTACTATTGCTGCTATCTAGTTGACAGCGATACAGACTTTGATCGGCTCCCGAGCCGATTAACATGAAAGCTGCATCTTTAAAACCGGTTATTGGTTTAAATTGTTCAGCTTTAAATCCACCACCTTGTTGCAAGTTATTCGACGATGGGCTTGTGCCAGGATCCCATACCTCTGGGTTATAACCATTAGGATACTTAGTCATGTAAGAACTATTCTTATAAACATTCATATTTGGTTGAACAAAGCATAACTTAGGTCCCCCATCAAGCATAAATTGGTAAGTAATAACGGGTTGGCTACCATAAATGTTTTTATTAGGTTGACCGTATTTAGTCGATACCGCAACGTTTTGAGCACCCATTTTTAAAAAGTAAGGTCCTCCACACACATTAAGTTCACGACTTAAATCAGTTATCACGTTATTATTATCATACCAGGTTGCTGTTAGTGTGCCTTCGATGGTTGTGTTTTCAGTAAGGGAGGCATCACCATCATCATCACCAACGTTGAATTGTGATAATGCACTTGCCTGACCATTAGCTGGAACCATCGTAATGATATCAGAAAATTTAGTTCCTTCTGGTACTTGCAAGGGTTTACCACCAAAAGAGATCGATTCACTTACATCAACGATTTTTAATGCGTTATTATTTTCTGTTGTAGGCATTCTAAAACCAAGTAATTCATTCAATCCTTTGATTTTAGTCCCTACATTTCCGTCTTGATCTGATTTTAATTGTAAATAAGGCGCACTACCTACAATGGTTTTAGCTGTCACATTTGATAATGCTTCGGTATAAGGTGAAAAAAAAATAAATAAAAAATGAATAACAATAATAGATACCATTGAGTTAAGTTTTAGGTGTATAACCTTATTGGAAGGGTAAATCCGTTTAAAAGTTAGACGCCATATTAATTGATTAAAAATATTAAATTTAAAATTAATAAAAAATAAGGAAATTAATTCTCGCTTCATTATAAATAACCTATAAATAGGATATTTATCATCTATGAAAAATTTCCTAATTTTAAACATACATCGAACCTATAACATTAGTTATCACTTAACGGTATAACAACACAGTGTTGATTGTTTTTAATTTTCACATATTTGAATATAATAATCTATAAATAATTGTTTAAATTTGTAAATCAATAAATTAATTGACAAGCATAATTCAACACACAATTGATAAAGATTATAGTGATATGGAGTTGAATGACTATAAAGGATTAAAGCCATATCAAAAATGATAATAATATTATTTTTTATGAAGAATTATTGCGTCGAATGAATGAATCGACATAACAATTTTACCCGTTTGACGTTTGACAACTTAGCAAGAGTAAAATGTGAGACAATGGGCTGGATTTTCGAAATAACAGTTTGACTATAATGGAGTTAAATACCACGTTATGAGCAATTTGTCAGATTATCAATATCTAACCTGACAAACGATTAATAAAATATAATTTATTAGGTAACCCTTTTATCTTGTAGGGAGTGTACGGATTCCATCTTCGCCCCGGCATAAAATTTGTGCTGATTGAGCTTGAGAAAGATCATACCTATCATCCCAAATGTTTCCCATGATAGAGACTGCAGAAAATGGCTTGTTTGTACGATACATTTCAGCAGTCCAAATAAAGGTTTTATTATCTGGAAACATACCCCATTCACTAACAAAAGTACCTAAATCACGAGAAGAGGGATATTTGTGGACATCATCTATTGCTTTGGCTGTCCCTTCTGGTGTGTTAGCTTGTAAAGAATTGGTCAATTCATCTCTTCGATATAGATATTTTTGTCGCCAAGCTTTACCTGCTTCTGACATATCATTAACCTGATCAGATGTTGTTTTCGGTATTGCTTGACCATCTATTATTCTTCTACATTCATCGTAGGCTAAATAACTACTCCCCAAAAAATCTCTAAATCCTGTTACTCGCGTAGGTATTATTGCCCATTTTTGTGGTATAGGGAGCGTAATTTTACCGATGTTTTGCCAAGTTTTGCCTTTATCAACAGTATATTCCATATTAATCGTTAAGGGTGTTGTGGGTTTAGTGACACTGTCATAACGTACTTGACAATTTGCACCTAAGTCTTTACTTGCGGTCGAAGATAGCAATGTAACCCAGTTAGTACTATTGCTGCTATCTAATTGGCAGCGATACAGACTTTGATCGGCTCCCGAGCCGATTAACTTGAAGGTAATACCTTTAAAACCGGTTATCGGTTTAAATTTTTCAGCTTTAAATCCCCCACCTTGTTGAAATACACTTGACGAGCTTGTACCAGGATGCCATACCTCTGGATTATAACCATTAGAATATTTAGTCACAGAATAATCATCATTAGAAACAATCATATTTGGTTGAACAAAGCATAATTTAGGCCCCCCCTCAGGCATAAATTGGTATGTAATAGCGGGTTGGCTACCATAAATGTTTTTATTAGGTTGGCCGTATTTAGTCGATACCGCAACGTTTTGTGCACCAATTTTTAAAAAGTAAGGTCCGCCACACGAATTGAGTTCACGACTTAAATCATTTATCACGTTATTTTTATCATACCAGGTTGCTGTTAGTGTGCCCTCTACGGTTGTGTTTTCAGTAAAGGAAGCATCGCCATCATCATCACCAACGTTGAATTGAGATAATGCATTTGCCTGTCCATTAGCTGGAACCATCGTAATAATATCAGAAAATTTAGTTCCTTCTGGTACTTGCAAGGGTTTACCACCAAAAGAGATCGATTCACTTACACCAATGGGTTTTAAGGCGTTATTATTTTCGGTGGTAGGCATTATAAAACCAAGTAATTCATTCAATCCTTTAATTTTAGTCCCTACATTTCCGTCTTGATCTGGTTTTAATTGTAAATAAGGCACATTGCCTGCAATTGTTTTAGCAGTAATATTTGATAACGCTTTGGTATAAGGTGAAAAAAGAATAACAATAATAGATAACGTTGAGTTAAGTTTTAGGTGTATAACCTTTTTAGGAGAATTAATCCATCTAAAAGTTAGAAGCCACATTAATTGATTAAAAATATTAAATGCGAAATGAGTAAAAAATAAGAAAACTAGTTTTTTCTTTGTTATGAATAGTTTACAAATAGAGTATTTACTATATATGTGAAAATCCTTAATTTTGAACATATACAAAACCTAAAATCCAAATCCTTATTGAATGTTAAATGACAATCATATTGATTATTCGTTATTTTTTATTTTTACATATATGAAAACAATAATCTATAAATAACTTTTTTAAATTGAACAAACAATAAGTTAATTTATGCGAACAACTCAACACAACAACACAATATCGATATAGCGTAGAAAAAGTATAAAAGGATTTGTGAGCATATCAAAAACGATAGTAATATTATTTTTTATTGAGAATTATTGCGTCGAATGAATGAATCGACACAACAATTCTTAATGTCAAAGCGGCAAATTATAGAAAAGTGAAAAGTTGTTCTTTCGGTAAACGTGATTTTGGTCGATGTGCGTTGCCATCATCAGCAGCGCGATAGCCTAATGTCGCAACTACAACACTTTTCAATCCCTTACTTTTAAGATCTAAAATTTCGTCAATTTTAGCTGAATCATATCCTTCGATAGCCGTAGAATCAACACCAATTGCCGCAGCAGCAAACAAAAGTTGCCCCAATGCAATATAAGTTTGCTTTTCTTCCCAACACTGTTGCGATTCAGGGGTTGCACTATTTAAATTAACAAAATAACGTCGACCTTGATCTTGCGATACTTTTAAATCTTCAGAAGGCAGACGACCGTCTTTTTCTTCTTGATTCAGTAGATTCACTAAATGACTTTCATCCAATGGCACTTTTATACAAAAAACAATAGTATGTGACGATCCTGTCACGCGTGGCTGATTAAAATCAGGAAAAGCAGGCAAAATCTTATTTTTTGCTGTGTCTGACTCAATCACATAAAAATGCCATGGTTGAGAATTTACCGATGATGGACTGTTTCTTAAAACAGTTAAAAGTTGCTCAATAATAGCTACAGGTATCTTTTTAGTAGGATCATAATGTTTAGTGGTATAACGTTTTTGCGAAATTTCGACGATATTCATATTTTTGACTCCACCTTATTGGTTAATGATGAACGATAACTTATTTTTTAACTAAATTAATGATTTTCTATTCATTTTAGAATACTATTAATTACCACTTGAATAACAAATTCAACCGATCTTTACTTATCTCTATGCTCCTATATAAAAATGCGTATTATTACACTTCATTTTTTTATAAAAAAACAAATAATAATTATAATTTTCATTTATATCATAGAGTTATTTAACAACAAAACGACACCAATATCTTTACAATAAAAAAAATAGAGAATATTATCTAGCACAATTTTAAAGGCTTTACAGTTTATAGTGATATAAAAGTACCGTTACGGAAAATGTGATGTTTAAAAGTAAACATATATTAACAAAATTATGTGCAGCAGTCTTTTTTTCAAATATTTTTTATTGTTTTTCAGCCAATGCATTAAGTGCCACATCTGTTCAAGTCATAAATGGCACAGAACCTTATATTTCAATAGATAATAATCACACACCAGCAAACATAACTGATTTACTTTGGATTGCAGTAGAAAACGATCAAACTAATGGGACAGAAGAAGTTAACAATGAAAATTCAACTCAGATCGACACGCGAATAAAAAATCCTAATTTAACTTATTATATTCCTGATTTTGATTCATCCCCCGATAAATTAATTGTACTTCCTAAGTCTGTTGAAACTTTTGAAAATATAATAACTTTATTAACTGATTATAATGCAAAAGAAGTGGATATTTTTACTATTCTAAACGATCATCAATATGTTAAAGATGACGATGGTGATAATGGATTTAATGCTAGTGGAACCATGTCTCTCACTATAAAAGATAACAACAATAATACTATTGAGCCAAGCGAAAAATTAAATAATTGTATTGGTTACTACGCGGTAACATTAGCCACAACAGAATCACAGCTTTCAACCACATTTGGGGTACCTAATATTAGGACTTATCCAAGTGTAAATAAAACCTATTATGTCACATCTTCCTCCAAGGATGTGCCTACGATTTGCTGGCTACAACCATCTTTAGAAAAAGGTAATCCACCAGAATTTGCTTATACAAAAGAAGAATACGAAGCGAATTATATTCAGAATACTTGGGAACAAGATATGCCTTGGTGGGATGCCAATAAAGGTTTTTTGCCTCGAGGTTCGTCTGAAGAAAGTTATAATAAGTTTCCTACAACTGCTGCCAATAAATTATATTTTAATGTCGTACTTGCCGGTGCAAACTGGAGTCAAATTTCTTATACTAAAAACCCAACAACATCGCCCATTAGTTTAAAGCTTAGTGGAAAAGATAACGTGCTTCGAGTTGAGTTTACAGGACCCAATTTTTCAGAAAAATTAAAAAATAATATTTCAGCTGCAAATAATACAGTATTTTCTTTAACTGTCGGCAATAAAACTATTTATAGTTTTACTATCACTCAATGGTACCTGATTTCTGAAAATGTAGTTTTTAAAGATCAAAAATCTGCCAAACATTATTGTAGTTGTCAAAACCCAAGAGTCGCGCTGACTTATAGGCGATCATTAACTAATGCAAAAAGTTGGGATTATTTTTTTGGAGAAAATGAAAGAAATAATTACAAACGCACGGTTGGAACGCTTTTATCTGAATGGGGGAATACGGTAAATGAGGTTTATCCAAGCGATTCAACACTTTCAAATGCGCTATCTAATTACGCTTGGACAGATGAACAAGACTACGATATGGGTATAGCTGAGCCGCTAAAATCTAAATTACGAAATTTTAATCCTTTTGATGAAGATAATGGTGATGATGATGAACAAGGCACCTTATATCCCCCACCAATACCTGATGATGGTGACGATGAACTATTTCCAGAAAACGAATGTGATCAAGACCCCATAGATTGGTCTTTCGAAGGAACAAAATTCTATGGTGTTGATTTAACCAACGGAAGTATTGCTTCATTCGATAAAGATACTCAAGGCTTAAAAGCTATCTGCTTTATCGATTAACTGAATTTTGCTAATTAAAATCATAATATTTAATGACCTTTTAAGATTAGATATTGACATTAACTATGTTCTTTGATAAAAATATTGGCATTATTTTGACCAATATAAATTTAGAGATTCGTTTTAATGATTAGAACAACTACTCTCCTCACTAGCTTACTCCTCGCATTATTTTGCGCGGATTGCTTGTGTGTTGAGTAATGAGATAATTTATTAAACAACTCGACAAATTAACAAGAACCCGCGCTAAAGTGCGGGTTTTTTGTTTTCATAACTTGAAATACCGTAATAGCGCTAAAATATAGATAAGGAATAAACAATGAGCGATCAAGTCATTATTTTTGATACCACACTACGTGATGGCGAACAAGCTTTACAAGCAAGTTTAAGTGTCAAAGAAAAACTACAAATAGCGCTAGCTTTAGAAAGAATGCGGGTGGATGTGATGGAAGTTGGTTTTCCTATCTCATCCCCTGGTGATTTTGAATCAGTACAAACGATTGCTAAAACAATTAAAGATAGTCGTGTATGTGCATTATCTCGCTGTATAGATAAAGATATTGATGTTGCAGCAGAAGCGTTAAAAGTTGCCGATCAATTTCGTATTCATACTTTTATGGCAACTTCAACCTTACACGTGCAAGACAAATTAAAAATGACATTTGAAGATGTCGTTGAAAGGGCTGTGCACTGTATTAAACGTGCACGTAATTATACTAATGATGTGGAGTTTTCTTGTGAAGATGCAGGCCGTACCCCAATTGATAACTTATGTCGGATTGTTGAAGCAGCAATTCAAGCAGGGGCAACAACGATCAATATTCCGGATACTGTCGGTTATACTGTCCCTTATCAATTTGGTGGCATTATTCGTACCTTATTTGAACGTGTCCCGAACATTGATAAAGCGATTATCTCTGTTCATTGTCATGATGACTTGGGCATGTCGGTGGCTAACTCGATTAGCGCGATTCAGGAAGGTGCTAGGCAGATTGAAGGCGCGATGAATGGTTTGGGTGAACGCGCAGGTAATACAGCTTTAGAAGAAGTCATTATGGCAATTAAAGTTCGTCAAAATATTCTAAACGTTCACACCAATATTAATCATCAAGAAATCTATCGTACCAGCCAAATCGTCAGTCAAATTACTAATACACCAATACCGGCCAATAAAGCGGTTATTGGTAGTAATGCTTTTGCCCACTCCTCCGGCATTCACCAAGACGGTGTGCTTAAAAATCGTGAAACCTACGAAATCATGACACCTGAATCTATTGGTTTAAATCAAATCCAATTAAATTTAACTTCACGCTCGGGTAGAGCCGCGGTAAAACACCGACTTGAAGAGTTAGGTTATCATGATAACGATTATAATTTAGACCAAGTATACGAAGCATTTTTAGAGCTTGCAGATAAAAAAGGACAAGTGTTTGATTATGATTTAGAAGCCTTAATTTTTATCAATCAATTAAAAGATGAACAAGAACATTATGTGTTGGACTACTTTAATGTTCAATCAGGCTCTACTGTTGTTTCAACTGCATCAGTAAGTTTAATTATTGGCGATCAAAAATTTTCAGATGCAGCAACGGGTAATGGTCCAGTTGATGCAGTTTATCAAGCAATAAATCGTATTACTGGCGAGCCAATAACGATAGTTAAATACCAATTAGCGTCAAAAGGGCAAGGTGAAAATGCTTTAGGGCAAGTTGATATCGTTGCCGATTATAAAGGTCGCAAATTCCATGGTGTGGGATTAGCAACAGATATTGTCCACTCCTCTGCATTAGCATTAATTAATGTATTAAATAATGTTTATCGGGCAAATCAAGTTGCACAACAAAAACAAAAATTGCATCATGATTAACATATTAAATTATGTTGTTTTATAAATACTAAATATACCAATTAAATTGTTAAGGAATAAAAATGTCACAAAATTATCATATTGCAGTGTTACCTGGTGACGGTATTGGCCCTGAAGTAATGAAGCAAGCTTATAAAGTACTCGACGTTATTCGCCAAAAATACAATCTTTCAATAACTACCAGTGAGTATGATGTTGGTGGCGCCGCTATTGATATCCATGGCTGCCCATTACCAAAAGAGACGCTTGAAGGTTGTGAAAAAGCTGATGCGATTTTGTTTGGTTCAGTTGGTGGTCCAAAATGGACAAACTTACCCCCTGATCAACAACCAGAACGCGGCGCATTATTACCATTACGAAAGCATTTTAAATTATTTGCTAACATGCGCCCTGCTAGTTTGTATCAAGGTTTAGAAGAATTATGTCCTTTACGGGAAGATATTGCTAAACGTGGTTTTGATATTTTATGTATGCGTGAACTAACTGGTGGTATCTATTTTGGTTTACCTAAAGGTCGTGAAGGTTCTGGTCCTCAAGAGCGCGCCTTTGATACAGAAGTTTATCACCGTTTTGAAATTGAACGTATAGCTAAAATGGCGTTCGAAGCTGCCAAAATTCGTCGTAAAAAAGTCACTTCTGTTGATAAAGCTAATGTACTACAAACATCAATTTTATGGCGTGAAGTTGTAAACGAAGTCGCTAAACAATATCCAGATGTCACACTTGAACATATGTATATCGATAATGCAACCATGCAACTTGTTAAAGATCCTTCACAATTTGATGTCATTTTATGTTCAAATTTGTTTGGTGATATATTGTCTGACGAATGTGCAATGATTACCGGTTCAATGGGGATGCTACCATCAGCAAGCCTTAACGAGCAGGGTTTTGGATTATATGAGCCTGCTGGTGGGAGTGCACCGGATATTGCCGGTAAAAATATCGCAAATCCAGCTGCACAAATTTTATCGTTAGCACTACTCGTGCGTTATAGTTTAAAACGTGATGATATTGCCAAAGCTATTGAAAATGCGGTTAATAAAGCTTTAGAACAAGGAACCCGTACTATCGATCTTGCTCGTGGTGGTAGTTATGTTTCAACCGATGAAATGGGTGATACCATTTGTCGTTTAATTTAATTTTTAGACTAAGGGTTAAGCAATCATATTAACCCTTTTAAAGAATATTAAAGGAATATAAGCAATGTCTACAAAACCCAAAACATTGTATCAAAAACTATATGATGCACATGTTGTTTACGAAGCACAAAATGAAACCCCTATTTTGTATATCGATCGCCATTTAGTTCATGAAGTTACCTCACCCCAAGCCTTTGATGGTTTACGTGCGATGAACCGAAAAGTGCGCCAGCCACACAAAACATTTGCAACTATGGATCACAATACTTCAACCAAAAGTAATGATTTAAGTGCGTGTAGTGAAATGGCTCGCATCCAATTAACAGAATTAGCAAAAAATGCTCAAGAGTTTGGCATTTCGTTATATGGTTTACAAAGTCCGTTACGTGGGATTGTCCATGTTGTCGGGCCTGAGCAAGGGATGACTTTACCAGGAATGACCATTGTATGCGGTGACTCCCATACAGCTACCCATGGCGCATTTGGAGCGCTGGCTTTTGGTATTGGAACATCAGAAGTTGAACATGTATTAGCGACCCAAACCCTAAAACAAGGTCGAGCGAAAACCATGAAAATTGAAGTCAAAGGTCAGGTTGCCGACGGCATTACCGCTAAAGATATTATTTTAGCGATTATTGGTAAAACGACCAGTGCTGGTGGTACAGGACACGTGGTTGAGTTTTGTGGTGAGGCGATTAAATCCTTATCAATGGAAGGCCGGATGACATTATGTAATATGGCTATTGAAATGGGTGCTAAAGCAGGATTGGTCGCACCTGATGATGTCACTTTTGAATACTTAAAAGGTCGCCAATTTTCACCTAAAGGAGAAGATTTTGACAAAGCCGTGGCTTACTGGAAAACCTTGAAAACCGATGAAGGAGCGCATTTTGACCGTGTAGTCACCCTTGAAGCAAAAGATATTGCACCACAAGTCACATGGGGAACAAATCCAGGGCAAGTAACCGCTATTGATAAGCAAGTACCCAATCCACACGATTTTTCCGATCCGATCGAAAAACAGTCTGCTGAACGTGCATTAGCCTATATGGGATTAACTGCTGGAACTAAGATGTCTGATATTAAGATCAATAAAGTATTTATCGGATCTTGTACGAATTCACGCATTGAAGATTTACGCGCTGCGGCTGCTATTGCTAAAGGACGAAAGGTGGCACAAGGTGTACAAGCCTTAGTCGTGCCTGGTTCTGGACCAGTCAAAGAACAAGCAGAAGCTGAAGGATTAGATAAGATTTTTATCGATGCCGGATTTGAATGGCGCTTACCGGGTTGTTCAATGTGCTTAGCGATGAATGATGACAAATTAGCACCAGGCGATCGCTGCGCGTCAACCAGTAACCGTAATTTTGAAGGGCGTCAAGGTCGTGATGCTAGAACCCATTTAGTGAGTCCTGCAATGGCGGCGGCGGCTGCCATTACTGGTCATTTTACAGATATTCGTAAACCATTTTAAGGAGACTTGTCATGGCAAAATTTACAAAACATACAGGTCTAGTTGTGCCATTAGATGCAGCTAACGTAGATACGGATGCTATCATTCCTAAACAATTTTTACAAAAAGTCACGCGTACCGGTTTTGGTAAACATGCTTTTCATGAGTGGCGATTTTTGGATGATGCAGGTCAAAAACCTAATCCCGATTTTGTACTGAACAAACCGCGTTATAAAGGGGCAAGTATTTTATTAGCGCGCGAGAACTTTGGGTGTGGTTCATCACGAGAACATGCACCATGGGCACTTGCGGATTATGGTTTTAAAACTATTATTGGTTCAAGTTTTGCTGATATTTTTTACAATAATTCGTTTAATAATCAGTTATTGTTAGTGAACTTATCGGAAGAAGACGTTGACGAACTATTTAAAATAGTTGAAGCCAATGAAGGAATTGAATTTACAATTGATCTTGAGAATGAAGTTGTTATCGCTGGAGATAAGCAATATTCATTTAAAATCGATGCATTCAAACGCCACTGTTTATTAAATGGTTTAGATAACATTGGCTTAACCCTGCAACATGAAGATGCTATTAGTGCATTTGAACATAACATACCGTCATTTTTAGCATAATTTTAACTTTGGGCACAAAAGTGCCCAATACCGAGATCCCCTATGGCAACACATCACGATAACGTAAAACAGCAATTTGGTGAGCAAGCAAATGCTTATCTAACAAGTAAGGTACATGCTCAAGGTCCTGATCTTGAATATTTGGATAAGTTTCTTATCCCCTATTCTGATGCCCAGTTACTCGATATGGGATGTGGAGCCGGTCATGTCAGTTTCATTGCAGCAAAATATGTTAAACAGGTTACGGCATACGATCTATCTGATGAGATGTTATCGGTGGTTGCTTTAACTGCGCAAAGCCGTGGTTTTAGCAACATTTCAGTCAAACAAGGTTATGCTGAGTGTCCACCCTTTGCCGATAACCAATTCGATATTGTGGTAAGTCGTTATTCCGCACATCACTGGCATGATGTCGGTAAAAGTCTACGAGAGTTACACCGCATCATCAAACCTAACGGAAAATTAATCATAATGGATGTTGTGTCACCTGGCCACCCTGTTTTAGATATTTGGCTACAAACTATTGAAGCTATGCGTGATACTTCTCATGTTCGTGATTATACTCCAGGTGAGTGGTTAACATTCTTAACCGAAGCAGGTTTTAGCATAGATAATATAAAACGCCATCGCTTAACCTTGTCCTTTGACACATGGGTTAAACGCATGCGAACACCTGAACGCTTAATTGATGCAATAAGGCTGTATCAAGAAACTGCTGCCAACGACACAAAGACCTATTTTGAACTTCAAACAGATGGATCTTTTACGACAGATATGATGATTATCGAAACAACAAAATTAATTTAGTATTAATTGTTGATAGTGACCAAACAATTTTATCCTTAAAGTTGTTTTCTTTGATTTGATGAAGGTATTGATAAAGCTTCACGGTATTTTGCCACAGTTCGACGAGCAATAATAATTCCTTGTTCTTCAAGAATTGACACTAACTTGCTATCACTCAGTGGCTTTTTACTATCTTCGCCTGAAATATACTTTTTAATTAATGCTCGAATGGCGGTAGAGGATGCTTCACCCCCAGAATCGGTATTTACATGGCTAGAAAAAAAGAATTTTAACTCAAATATGCCACTTGGACATTGTAAATATTTTTGGGTCGTTACGCGGGATATGGTTGATTCATGCATATCAATTGCCGCCGCTACATCCGATAGAATCATGGGTTTCATATACTCTGCGCCATGCTCAAAAAACTGCTGTTGATGTTCAACGATAAATTGGCTTACTTTAAGTAACGTTTCATTGCGATTTTCAACACTTCTGATAAACCAATTGGCATCTTGTAGATGTGATTTTATGTATTGGCTATCACTTTCACTGGCTAACTTTTCCATCGCCGCATACTGCTGGTTAATACGCAGAGCCGGTACTGTATCAGTATTCAAATCAACTATCCATTTGCCATTTACTTTTTTGACTAGTACATCTGGGATAATATAATCTGGAGGGGTCGTGTTGACAGCATCACCTGGATAAGGATGTAAATGCTGAATAAAATTAATCGCTTCTTTTAATTGTTCATCACTGGCATTTAATACTTTTTTTAAAGTTCTGTAATCATGAGTTGCCAATAAATCAAGATAATTATCAATAATTTGTTTAACTAATGAAGGAACTGTTACATGTTGAGTTTGAATTGATAAACACTCTTGTAACGATCTCGCACCAACGCCTATTGGATCAAAATGCCAGATTCGCTTTAAAACCGTTTCAACTTCAGTCAATTCAATTTCACTATTACCCTGCTCTTCTAATATTTCATCTAACGTAACTGTTAAATAGCCGCTTTCATCAATCGCTTCAATAATCGATACCGCAATGGCGCGATCAACATCGCTAAAAGGCGTTAATTCAAGCTGCCATTTTAAGTAATCATGCAATGTTTCATGCGTTTCGCCTTGATAAATAGGCAACTCATCATTACGATAGTCAGAATGCGTGCCCGATGGTGTACCTGCTGTGTAAATATCATCTAACGAGGCATCTAATGGTATATCTTCAGGGATCTCTTGACTATCTAACGCTTGTCGAGTATCGATATTTTCATCTGAAGTATTTTGTTCAACACTGATTTCATCATACTGATCAGCCACTTCTAACAAGGGATTATTTTCAAGTGCAGTTTGAATTTCTTGTTGTAGTTCTAAAGTTGACAACTGCAAAAGTCGAATCGCCAATTGTAATTGTGGTGTCATCGATAGTTGTTGAGAAACTTTCAGTTGTAAACTTGGTTTAATCATAATCGGAATTCATTTCCTAAGTAGACTTTTTTAACATATTCGTTACTTAAGATACTATTTGGTGTTCCTTCAGCAATTAAATGACCTTTATTAACAATATAAGCACGCTCACATACATCAAGGGTTTCGCGAACATTGTGGTCGGTAATCAATACACCTAGCCCTCGATCACGTAGATGCTTAATAATATTTTTAATATCAATAACAGAAATAGGGTCGACACCAGCAAAAGGTTCATCAAGTAAAATAAATTTAGGATTGGCTGCCAGCGCCCTTGCAATTTCAACCCTACGCCTTTCACCACCCGATAAAGACTGACCAATACTATCGCGGATATGGGTGATATGAAACTCTTCAAGCAATTCTTCAGCCCGATTTAATTTTTCATTTTTATCGATATCTCGACGCGTCTCTAAAATCGCCATAATATTATCAATTACAGATAGTTTTCTAAAAATAGACGCCTCTTGAGGTAAATAGCCAATCCCTTTTTGCGCTCTTTCATGTAGAGGTAAAATACTGATATCATGATCATCAAGATAAATTTTACCTGCATTCAATGTGACTATTCCTACCACCATATAAAACGTTGTTGTTTTACCTGCGCCATTTGGCCCTAGTAATCCAACAATCTCACCTGAGTTGACCGTCAAACTGACATCTTCAACAACCTTTCGTTTTTTATATATTTTGGCTAAATTAATCGCCTTTAAAATTGACATATTATTTTTTTATCTCTTTAATTTGACTTGGGATAATAGTACTTTTTACGCGACCATTTTTAGGCTGAGCCATAATTAGCTGTTTTTTAACATCATAGGTAATAACTTGGCTAACTATATGATTATCTTCTTGAAATAACTCTGCCTTTCCTTGTAAAACGACATTGCTTTGTTTCACATTATAAATAATTTGATCCGAATGACCTGTAACAATTTTGTTATTCTCTGGCAATATTTGTTTAAACTTTACTGGATTACCATAAGCGGTAATTTTCTGTTTTGTCGAATCTTGCATATCAGTTATCACAACTTTATCTGCCCAAATAGTTAATCCCTCTTGAACAATTTGCACATGACCTATAAAAGTAATAATATTTTTATCAATATCAATTTGTTGGTTATCGGCATCAATAGTGATCGGTTTATTATCAACAAACATCTTTTGATCCGTTTTGGTTGGTGATGTTGGTTCGGCTGGTTCTTGTGCAAAACAAGCAAACGATGTTGATAGCATAAAAAATAATGGAAAAAGTAGCTGTTGTTGCAATTTCATGTTCTATTTTGCCTCGGTATTATAATATGTTTTAACATTCTCAAGTATGTTTGCAGTCTTTGCTTGCAAATCGCCAGCTAATCCTAGACCTGTTGAGTAAAAACCAACACCTTTGATAGTAACTGGATCTTTAGACGTTACAAGTTGTGTATTTAAATCAATGACAGCATTATCGGTATTAACACGCTGTAATTGAGCATTGGGGGTCAAATTATCCAATTGAACATCATTATAAAGATAAATGTGTTTATCATTAGTCAATGTCGCAGTTTTGGCTCGAATATGCCATGTGACAGTGTGGTCTTGATCATAAAGCGTTAAATTTGGAAGATCAAATTCCGTATTATTTGAATCATCAAAATGTCGTACTTTGCTAGATTCAATCTTGTATACAATTTCGCCTGATAAATCATACACATCTGTTGTCATGTCATCGCTCTGATAAATTGGCGTATCAGTTAAATTAACAGAGGATTGCGTGGTTGCGTCATTGTCTTTTTGATAATTATAATAGACGCCAACTACCACAATAATAAGCAAGATACAGATTATATTTTTTTTATTCATAACATACATTAATCACGCAAATAAGATTGATCAATAATAAGGAAAAATCATTATCTTGAAGTTTAATATTTTTTCCATTTTACTTTATTTTTTATTAAATTAATATCTGACATTGAAAGAAGTTAATCCATTTTCAGGTAATAATTCGCAACTTTTTATATTCGTAATATGAGCGGAAGCTGGTCCTCCCTGCTCAAGCCATTGTGTAAACTGAGTAAGTTGTAAATTATCGCCTTGTATGACAATTTCGACATTACCATTATCCAAATTTTTAACATATCCTAACAGACCAAGCTTTTGTGCTTGTTGATAAGTAAAAAACCGAAATCCTACACCCTGAACAAGGCCGCTAACACATATTTTAATTCGTTTTATCATATTAAAACCGAGTATTTTTATTTTAAAGTTGACAAAAATTAATCGCAAGGTAATGGCCATTAAAATAGGTAAACCATTATTTTATTCCTGATAATAAATCAACAATGATAAAATAGAAATCGGTAATTGATTAAATACATCATTATGTTCAAATCACCAATAAAATTAAATGATAAATTGATTCATTATTTAATCTAACTTTAAAAGTTTTGATAACAAAATGCATACCAATTTATCTATCAGTGATAGCCACATTCAGTGGCATTTAAAACAACTTTATCAGGGATAACTAAACCAGAATTTTTTGTTATCCATAATATTATCTAATCAGACAATAATCATGAGTCATTACGGTTAAGGAAAGGGTTAACACTTAACATACAATATTTGCCGTAAAACTGATAGGTTATGCATTAAGCTACTACTATTTATTGGTATAATTATCAAATGCTCTAAAATTTTTAAAAATTGTATTAGACAAAATAAATTTGACTAATATAAGTTAATCAACAAACCACATATTATGTTGTTGTGATACAATTTTTATTGTTTTTAATATCGTTGCTAAATGCTCATGAAGCGCAAGTGTAGCCATTTCCGGATCATGTTTTTTTAATGCAATAACAATTTTTTCATGCTGTTTAACTAGTTCTTCTGGTGGGGATATATCTTCTAAAGTAAGGTATCTTACCCTGTCCATCATTGCTTTGATATTTTCGACGGTTTCCCATGCCATAGGACAATCAATAACATTCATTATAATCTGATGAAATTCATCATCTTTTTCAAGAAAATAACCAATATTTTTATGTTTGTTAGCATCAATTTGTTCTTTTAGATTTTTTTCGAGTAATAAAAGATCTGAATCACTAATTTCTTGTGCTGCACGTTTAATAATTGCACACTCAACAGCATCGCGAATAAATTGACCATCAATGACTTTTTTAACTGATATTTTCGTTACAAAAGTGCCACGTTGTGGAAGAATTTGGACCAATCCAGCTTCTGCTAGTTTAATAAAAGCTTCACGAACCGGTTGGCGTGAAACATTAAATTGACTTGAGATATCTTTTTCAGACAATAAAACACCCGGTAATACTTGGCAAGTGATGATTGCCTTTCTTAATTGACGATATATTTGTTGATTAACAGGTTCTGAGACAGTTAACACTTCAGATTTGAACATATATGTTTTTCAAATAACAAACTAGCATGGAAAGAATAGTAGGGGATTTTTGAATATAAGAAAAGTTTTTTATTTAATAATAAAAGTGCAATCATCTAATGATCATTGCACTTTGCTATTAATTATTGTTAGTGGAATTAAAAATTTTGAGTGATTTGTTTAACTGTTTGTTTTGCGCCTATATCGCGTAAAGAAAGATAAGCGTTAGTTATCTGCTCAATAAACAATGGATTTGTTGGTAGATCCTCTCCAAAAACATGTGTTAAAGATAACAGCGCATTAACTCGTTCTTGATTATCAGAACTGTTTAAAACCAACGCTTTTAATTGTTCGGCTGCTGGATCGCAAACGTCAATAACGTTACCATTATCATCCACGCCACTCACATAACGCATCCAAGCAGCAATACCCAAGGCTAAACAATCAAATGGAGTACCATTAGCCAAATGATAACGAACAGAATCAAGCATACGTTGTGGGAGTTTTAACGTTCCATCCATTGCAATTTGCCATGTACGATGTTTTAAACCGGTGTTGCGATAACGTTCAAGTAATGAATCAGCATAAGCTTTTAAATCAACACCTTTAACCCGTAATGTAGTTGCTTGTTCATTTAACATTAAATGTCTAGCTGCTTTTACATAATTAGGATCTTGCATGCACGCATCTATATGCAAATATCCAGCTAAATAACCTAAGTAAGCCAAAAAGGAATGACTACCATTTAACATACGTAATTTCATCTCTTCATAAGGCAATACATCATCCACTAATTCTGCCCCTGCTTTTTGCCACTCAGGACGGCCAGACACGAAATTATCTTCAATCACCCATTGTCTAAATGGTTCACCAGCGATACCTGCCGAATCATCAATACCACCAAGTTGTTTTTTTATTTTAGCCATTGTTTCTGGCGTTGCCGCAGGTACAATTCGATCAACCATCGTTGATGGGAAAGCCACATTATCCGCAATCCATTGCGCTAAATTTTCATCTCGCTGCTTAGCCAAGGCTAACACAACATTACGAGTAACATGTCCATTTTCTGGCATATTGTCACAAGACATAACGGTGAAAGGTTTTAATCCTTGATCTTTACGTAAACGTAAAGCTTCTACAATAACACCAGGAAGCGATTTAGGTGTATGTGGATTAGCAATATCATGATTAATCAATGGATTATTGGTATCAATTGATGCTGTTGAGGGTAAATAGCAATAACCTTTTTCAGTTACTGTGATCGACACAATCGCAATTTCTGGACGAGTCATCACATCTAAGACTTTGTGTATTCCATCAATATCTGCATGTAATGCTTCTTTTGCAATACCTACAACACGAGTATTCCAGTTATCATAAGACATTTCACAAACACTAAATAAAAAGTCTTGCTGTTTTAAATCTTCAATCTGTTTTTCACCACCGATTAAATTAACTTCACAATAACCCCAATCGCTATTGTGTTCATTAGCTAAAATATCAGCAAAGACCGCCTGATGAGCACGATGAAATGCCCCAAAACCAAGATGAACAATTTTGGTTTTAATTTTGCTTCTATCATAAGTTGGGACAACTACCTCTTTAGGTAGTTGTGATAAAGTTTGATTAGATAATTTCATAATAAATCTCTAGTTAAAAAATATCATTATTTTGCAGTCCATTGCTGATATTCTTTTTTAATTTTATTTGGTGCAGTTTCTGGTAATAATGCAATACCGATTACAGATACAATACCTAATAAACCAACATAAAGTGCAAGCCCTGTATAATGACCATTATATATTTGTAATATTTTAACTGCGCAAAGTCCTAAAATACCACTTCCTATTAATGAACCTACTTGCCAAATTAATGCAATACCACTGCAACGTATTGCTGTAGGAAATAATTCTGGAAAAAATGAAGCTTGTGGGGCATAGCACATCGCATGACCAATTGGTAAAACTACGATCATTGCAATTTGAATCAATATATAATTTTGTGTATTTACCATTAAGAAAAATGGAATAATAAAAATCACCTGAATAATCGCACCTAATATGTAAACTTTCTTTCTACCCCATTTATCAGATAAAGCTCCCATTAAAGGAATTGTAAAAATCTCAATCACAACAGCCACAATAATTGCATCTAATACATAACTTTTATTTAGATTATTGACATTCACATAGGCTAGAACGATCACAGTAAACATAGCGAATGAACAAGCTTCGATAAGCTTAGCACCAACACCTTTTATAACTATACCTGGGTAATTTTTCATGACATCTTTTAATGGCATTGAAGATTCAACAGCTTTTGTTTCTCTAATTTTCTCAAACACTGGCGATTCATCAATTCTTAAACGTATAAAAAGTCCTAAAATTACTAATAGTAAACTTAATAAAAATGGGATTCTCCAACCAAAATCCATCATTTGCTGCTGCGAAAGAATAGAAGTTAATAAAGCAAAGAGTGCAGATGGTAACAAAAAACCAAGAGGCGCACCTATTTGTACCCAACTTGAAAAGAAACCACGCTTATTGGGAGGTGAATATTCAGCAGTCATCAATACAGCACCGGCTTGTTCACCCCCAACACCAAACCCTTGTAATACACGAATCAAAATCAAAATTACAGGTGCAGCCCAACCAATAGAATCGTATGTGGGTAACAATCCAATAACAAAGGTACCTAGACCCACAATCAAGATAGTAATAACTAATGCTTTTTTACGTCCTACTTTATCTCCCATATGACCAAATACTATTCCTCCGATTGGTCTCGCAAAAAAGCCAACAGCATAAGTAGCAAAAGCCGCAAGTGTGCTAATAAATGGGTCATCACTTGGAAAAAACAATTGACCAAAAAATAGAACTGCAGCTGTACCATAAGCAAAAAAATCATAGTATTCGGCTGCAGTACCTATTGATGAAGCAATAGCTACTCGTTTAATAATATTACGATTTTCTTTTTCTTTAATATTTTCTAAAGTTGACATATTAATTCCTTTAGTTTGCTTTATAACAAAATTACCAATTCCACAATGTGCCATCTTCAAGACGAGCAATTGGCAAATAGGCTGGGTTGTATGGATATTTTTGCGCTAGTTTTTCATCAAAATCGATACCTAAACCTGGTTTGTTACTTGGGTGCATATAACCATCAATAAAGGTCCAGTTTGGCGAGAAGACTTCTAACATCTGCTCTGAGTAACCCATAAATTCTTGAACACCAAAGTTAGGTACCCACATATCAAAATGAAGTGCAGCGGCATGACAGATTGGTGATAAATCTGATGGACCATGTGAGCCAGTTCTAACTTGATAAAGCGACGCAAAATCAGCTATTCGACGCATATGAGTTATGCCGCCTGCATGGGTTATTGTGGTTCGGATGTAGTCAATAAGCTGTTCTTCAATTAACTGTTTACAGTCCCAAATACTGTTAAATACTTCACCTACAGCAATGGGGGTTACAGTGTGTTGACGAATTAAACGGAAACATTCTTGATTTTCGGCTGGTGTTGGGTCTTCCATCCAAAATAGGCGATAATCTTCAACACTTTTACCAAATCGAGCCGCTTCAATTGGTGTTAGACGATGGTGCATGTCATGCAATAAATGTTCGTTAAAACCAAATTTATTCCTCACTGCCTCGAATAATTTTGGTGTGAAATCAAGATATTTGTCGGTTGCCCAAAACTGTTCTTCTGGATAGTTACCTCGTGTTGCCGGTTCATAAGCTAAGTTTTTACCTTTACTTTGACCGTAGGTGGTTTTCATTCCCGGTATGCCACACTGCACTCGAATGGCCTTAAAGCCCATTTCTTTATGTTTAGCATAATCATCTAATGCTTCTTCAATATCTTTACCTGTAGTATGGCAATACACCATTACACCGGTGCGAGAAGCGCCACCTAATAATTGATAAAGGGGCATATTGGCAACTTTACCTTTGATATCCCATAATGCCATATCAATTGCTGATATCGCTGACATCGTCACAGGGCCTCGACGCCAATAGGCCCCTTTATAAAAATATTGAAAAATATCTTCTATTTGACTGGCATCTCGTCCAATTAATTGTGGGCAAAGATGATCTTTAAGATATGATGCGACGGAAAGCTCACGTCCATTGAGCGTCGCATCACCTACTCCATATACACCCTCATCTGTTGTAATTTTTAATGTGACAAAGTTTCTGCCAGGACTACAAACAAAAACGTCTGCTTTTACGATTTTCATTGAATACCTCATAATTAATTTGTGTAGTAACAAATTAATCGATTAAATACTACCATACAAGTAGAGTTGTATGTATTTGTGATTACTGTCACAAAAAGAGACTCAATTTGGTAAAAATTCAAGAAAAGCTAACTGGTTGATATCAAAAAATAAGAGTGAAAATAAAACATCAATTGAAAAGAACATCTCTTTTTTTAAAAGTTGTTTGTATAATGAAGGCACCCATGTGATTTTTGATTAACGCAAATTTGTAATAACGTTAATGACTGATAAAAAGTGGATACTATTTTGATTTTACTCATTGATAACTATGATTCTTTCACTTTTAATATTTACGACTACTTGTGCCGAGTGGGTGCTAATGTAAAAGTAATTAAAAACGATGAAATGTCGATTACTGAATTAAAACAACTCGATTTTACTAAAATCGTTATTTCACCAGGACCCGGAACGCCGAATCAGGCAGGCATATCACTTGAGGTTATTGCCGAATTTTCTAATACCTGTCCAATACTTGGAATTTGTCTTGGTCACCAAGCTATTGCCCAATACTATGGGTATCAAATTGGAAAAGCGCCACAACCAATGCATGGCAAAATTGATAAAATAGTTCATGATGGTCAAGGGTTATTTAAAGACATTAAAAACCCCTTATCAGTTGTTCGTTACCACTCCTTAATTGCCTATGATAATTTACCTTTAGATAAATCCCCTCTTATGATTACTGCGCGCAATAAACAAGGAATAATTATGGGATTACGTCATAAAATATTACCTATCGAATCCGTGCAATTCCATCCTGAAGCAATTAAAACTGAGTTTGGTTTACAAATCATTTATAATTTTGTACATAGGTAAATAATAACATGAGAATATATATCGACTTCGAAGGTCAGCATAAGTATTTTTGCAACCCAATCTCGATAATAAAGACTAATGATACCTCATTAGTCAATCAACATTTACAGGAGATCGAAGGATTTATCCAACAAGGCTATTATGCTGTTGGTTATTTAGCTTATGAAGCAGCAATGGGATTAAATCAATCAAATCAAACCAAAATTAATCGCCATAATAACCAAGATTTACCTTTACTGTTATTTGGTATTTTTGATCAGTATTCCATTGTTGAGTCTTTACCATGTCAAGATTACACCCCACAATCACTTGAATTGATGAGTGACACTACAATTAATGAATATCAACAAAAGATCAATTATATCCGTGAACAAATTGAATTGGGCAATACCTATCAAACTAACTATACGATCGCATTTAAAGCACCTTTTACACAATCGCCCCTTGATTACTATCATTTTTTACAAAAAAATAATTTTGCCAATTATTGTGCATATTTAGAATTTGATGATTATCACATTTTATCGATATCACCCGAGCTATTTTTTAAAATAGAAAACAGATTAATAACCACAAAACCGATGAAAGGGACAACGAAACGAGGGATAAATCAGCAACAAGATGCCCAACAATTATCGCAATTAATGTCAGAAAAAAATCTCGCTGAAAATATGATGATAGTCGATCTGCTGCGCAATGATTTAAGTCAAATATCAGAGCCAGGATCTGTCACTGTTCCTCAATTATTTACTGCAGAAAAATATCCAACTGTTTGGCAATTAACTTCAACAATTCAGGGAAGATTAAAAGAAAATATTCGGTTATATCAGATTTTTCAAGCTATCTTTCCTTGTGGTTCAATCACTGGTGCACCAAAAACAAGTACTATGCAAATTATTGCCAATATTGAAAATTCACCACGTGGGGTTTACTGTGGCACAATCGGCTATATTAATCCATATATGCAGCAAGCAACATTTAATATACCAATACGAACATTAACTATTCATAATCAACAAATGAGTTATGGCGTTGGGGGTGGAATTACATGGGATTCAACTGCAGAAGATGAATACGACGAAATCCTCGCTAAAACAGCTATATTAACCCGTAAATCATCAATTCCTGATGCGATTATTGAATCTTTGTTACTTGAAGAAGGCCAATTTTTTTTATTAGAAGAGCATTTAGCTAGACTTGCTGATTCTGCTAATTATTTTGATGTTCAATGTGATACAAAATCAATAGAATTTCAGCTCGTTGAGTTAGCAAATCGGTATCGCAAAGGTAACTATAAAGTCAGGTTGTTATTGAAAATTGAGGACGGTAGTTATCACTTAGATATTGATAAAATTGATTGTGGTATGTTGTTAAATAAAATAACGTTGGCGCCAAATTGTGTCAATAGTAATAATGTTTATCTGTACCACAAAACAACGAACCGGCAACATTTTGTGCATATTACCAAAGGACATGAGTATATCAATTTCAATGAAAAAGGCGAAATTACCGAATTCGTTAATGGCAATATTGCCTTATTTATCAATCAACAGTGGGTTACCCCTGTTGTCAGTTCGGGGTTATTGCCCGGAACGATGCGACAATATTATATAAACAATCACCATTTGGTAGAACAAGTCATCACTAAAGCCGACCTATTAAAAGCACAAAAAATTGCTTTTATAAATAGTGTGCGTAAATGGGTGGAAATAGATAATAAAGTATTTAATCAATTCAAACACGATTTAACTTAAATAACGATTCATATTCCGTCATATTACTGACGGAATATGAATTTTTAAATTAACGCGTGATTGAATTAGCAAAATCTTGCTCTTCTTCTTGCCAACCTTTAGATAACGCTTTAACCAATGCATCATAACCATTGGTCATAAGAGCAACATGGCGTTCAAAGGGTTTTGTCTCAATGTTATTATGACTATCTGTTATAACCCATCTTCCTTTGATAAGGGCATCGCCTGAATAACTACCATGAAAACCGTCAATAAAGAGTTTTACCGTTAAAGTTGGTGTTGACAGTGATTTACTGGAAACTAAATAATCAGGAAGAAAAACACTTAAGTCTTGAACGACGCGATCTTGAAGTTGTTGCGATAACGTTGATGCCCAAAGATGGTTTGATGCAGTTACATATTTAATATCGTCTGTTTGCAAAACAATTCCAGGCTTATTTAAAAAATTTGCCACATCTACCGTTTCAATCCAAATAAAATGCTGAGTTTTTTTCATTGTGTGTGACGTTTGCTCAGGTAAATCACTCGCTAATTGAAAATAGCTTTTGCTTGGCGCATTAGAAGAACATCCCACTAATAAACTCAGTGATATTGCAACAACAATTGAGATTAGGTGTCGTATTATTTTAACCATCATTTTTTACCTTTAGCTTTAGGTTCTTGATCTTTCTTATTCGGTGCAGAAAAAATCAATGCATTACTTTTATCATTGAGGGTATTAAGTAATGGCGTTAATTCATCCATCATTTGTTGCACTTTTTGTAGACTTTCTTTCATTTGATTATTTAAATCAGAACCTGGTTGTAATCCTTTCATGGTCTCATTTAATGAACGCATTGCCTTTTGAAGATCTTTTGGCATATTTTGCATTTCTTTGCTTGCCATAATTTGATTTATCGAGTTCATTAACCGCTCGCTTGAAGCAAGTGATTTATTAAATTGAGACATCGTGTTATTAAGTGGTAAATTATTAAAATTATCAAGTAATTGTATAATTTTAGCTTGTATTTGAGCAATGCCTGTTGATGTGGTGTCAATCGTATCGTAACCAAATTGTTTTGACTTTTTAACATCATACTTATTTTTTAAATCGGAATAGAAATCCAGATCGATATAAAGTGCACCAGTAAACATATTTGATGTTTTCAAAGATGCCCTTAAGCCATTTTTTTGCTCATCCATAATAAGTGTAGCAATATCTATCTTCTGATCTACAAGTTCCGACAAGCGATCTGGTTCAATCCTTATCAGAACAGGAACTTTTTGATTAAGAATTGAAGATTGTTCTAACATTTCTGGGGTATAAAATGGAACCTTCGAAACTGTTCCTAATCGAATACCATGATATTCGACCGGTGCACCTTCAGAAAGCCCTGATATTGAATCAGAGAGCATAATAAGAAATTCTTTATATTCAGTATACTGTGAATCTTGAATGGATTTTTTATTTTCATATAACTTATATACAGAATATTGCTCAGCAGGTGCGCCTAATTTTGATCCATCCGGTAGATCAAAACTGATGCCGCCAGACAATAAAACATCCAATGAAGGCACATTTAAACTCGCACCCATTGATGATAACGTTAAATTAATACCACCTTCTTTCCAAAAACGTACGTTTTGGGTCACTAATGCATCATAAGGTTGAGTGATAAAAATTTGATATTTCATTTTTCGTGAATTAACATCAAACTGTGATGTTTCAACATTCCCAACACGATAACCATGAAACATAACCGAAGCACCACGAGGAACAACACCATTTTGATCACTTTCTAAATTCAACCGTATACCTTTGATACTAGGGTCAGATAACGGTGGTGTATCTGATAAAATAAAAGGATTATTTTTAAAGCTATGTGTATCATTACCTGATGCTAACTCAATATATACACCTGACAAGATAGTGTTCAAACCGGTAACACCATCTCGACCTATCTCGGGTTTCACAACCCAAAATATTGAATCATTTTTAAGTAATGGTTTCATATCGTTATAGATTCGACCTTTAACCACCACTTGGTTGTAATCATCCGATAGGGTTACTTCATCAACAATACCCACATCGACACTGCGATTTTTGATTACCGTTTTACCTGCAACAATACCACTTGCATCTTTAGCAAGTAAGGTAAATGGGGTGCCACGGTCAGCATAATGAGAATAAATAATCCAAAGCCCAACAACAGCAGTGACAATTGGTATTATCCATATTGCTGAAATAGCTCTGATTTTAATTATTTTTGCTAATTTACTTGTTGTTACCATATTGTTCCTATTATTCTATTTTTTTATTCGATGTACGATCCCAAATTAATCGAGGATCAAAATTTTGTGATGCAATCATGGTAATAATCACCACTGTTGCAAAAAATATTACGCCTATGTCGGGGTAAACACCCATCATTTGCTGATTTCTAACCAAAGAACAGACAACCGATACCACAAAAATATCAATCATTGACCATTTGCCAATAAATTCAACAACTGTATATAGTTTCTTCATTTTTAGACAATTATGTCTATGTTTTTTCTTGGCTGCTAAAGCAAAATAACAAAGCCAGCTAAGCGAAATAATTTTCAAAATCGGAATAACTACACTGGCGATAAAAATGACTAATGCAACCGGTATATCACCTGCTTGCCACATATAAATAACACCATCAAGAATGGTAGAACTTGATGGCGAACCAAAAACAACTGTTATCATAATTCCAAACAAATTAGCTGGAATATAGATAATTAACGATGTCACTAATAAAGCAATAGTCCATTGTATTTTATTTCTATTTCTTGTTTGGCTTTTTTGTTTACAACGAGGACATTTGACATAATGTTCAGGTAAAATCGCTTCACAATAATGACACAGTTTTAAATGCTGACAAATTCCTGTCTTACCTACTTTTAATTCATCACTCGCAAAATTATTGTTATGGATTTCGTTCCAAATCGTTTCTGGTGAAAAAATCACATCAGCTTTTATATAAAAAAAGACAAACAAACAAAAGGCCCAAAAAGTTTCAGTTACACCAATGCTACCGTAACTCATTAACTTAACAAAACTCACCAAAATACCGGTTAAAAATATTTCAGGCATACACCAATGTTGTAATTTTTCATAAGCAATTAATAGATCTCTTTTTCGATATTTTGACAATGGCAATTTAGAACAAAGGACAGTGATAATAGCAAGATTAAAAATAGGAAAAGCTAGAACAAATACAATAAATAACGCAGATAGATAACTGTACCTGTCAAAGAACATAATACTAGGAATATCTAAAATACTCACACCATTAAAATTGCCTACTAAGCGTATATCAATAAAAACAAATCTGCAAGCAATAACAATCATAATCAAAGAACAAACTGCATACATCATTGCTCTAAATTTCATATTAATATTTTTTTTTATCAACGTTGTGTTGCAGCGAGGACATACGGCTTTGTGTCCTGACGTGACTGGTGAAAGTTCAGTGAGTAAATCACAATTTGAACATAATACGTAATGAGGTTGAGCGATGGTCATTATTTTCCTTAATTACAATAAATAATAGCCTTAATTGATAACGTTTTTTCTAGTTAACATTATATTTCATTAAAAAATTGATTCATTAATTCGAAAACAACTATTGGGAATAATTACTTCAACACACTACATATAATGGTTAAGATGTTTCGCTGCTAATCATAACAAATGGTTTTTTTTTATGAAAGTATTACCTAAGCAAATTGCTACAATTTGATGATAAAATTAAATCTATCCTAACAATAAAACTCTAGTTAACTGTATAAAATTTTAAAAGCCATATTTGATAAAAGTTGAGATACAAGCATCTTTAAACCCAAACTTTACTCTATTATTTCATTATCAATAAGTAAAATATTATCAATTAGTTGCTACTATTAATTAAATGCTTATTAAACATAAAAAAAACTTGATACTGTATAACAATACAGTATAATGTACATCAATATCCTTACTAATCGGAATTTTATAATATGAACGAAAACAAACAACGTGCACTTTCAGCAGCATTAAGTCAAATAGAAAAACAATTTGGTAAAGGTTCAATTATGCGTTTAGGGGATACCCAAACGTTAGATGTTGACGCGGTTTCAACTGGTTCATTAGGGCTTGATATCGCATTAGGAATTGGCGGGCTACCAATGGGTAGAATTGTCGAAATCTTTGGACCAGAATCATCAGGAAAAACTACATTAACTTTATCTGTTATTGCGCAAGCACAAAAAGAAGGGAAAACGTGTGCTTTCATCGATGCTGAGCATGCTTTAGATCCAATTTATGCAGCAAAATTAGGTGTGCAAGTTGATGATTTATTAGTTTCACAACCCGATACCGGCGAACAAGCGCTTGAAATTTGTGATGCATTGGTACGATCTGGTGCTGTAGATGTCATTATCGTCGACTCTGTTGCTGCTCTAACACCAAAAGCAGAGATCGAAGGTGAAATGGGCGACTCTCATATGGGATTACAAGCCCGCTTAATGTCACAAGCATTACGTAAATTAACTGCTAACATTAAAAATGCTAATTGCTTAGTCGTATTTATTAACCAAATTCGTATGAAAATTGGTGTTATGTTTGGTAATCCAGAAACAACAACCGGTGGTAATGCCCTAAAATTCTATGCCTCTGTGCGTTTAGATATCCGTCGCACTGGTGCGGTTAAAGAAGGCGAAGATGTGATTGGTAGTGATACCCGTGTAAAAGTCGTTAAAAATAAAGTGGCGGCGCCATTTAGACAAGCTGAATTCCAAATTCTTTATGGATGTGGTATTTCAAAAGAAGGTGAATTAATTGATTTAGGTGTAAAACATAAGCTTGTTGATAAAGCTGGTGCTTGGTACAGCTATAACGGTGAAAAAGTTGGTCAAGGAAAAGCTAACTCTATCAAGTTTTTACAAGAGCATCCCGAAATCGCCCAAGAACTTGAAACCAAATTACGAGATTTATTACTAAATAGCCCTGCTGTTTTCTCTGCTGATGAGGACGAAGTTTTATCAGAAGAAGATAACAACTTTTAGTTATGAATAAAAAAATCAATAAGTCAATTTTAAATAAAGCTGTGCAATTACTTGCACAGCGCGATCATTCATCTTATGAATTACACAACAAAATAGTGCAATTCTTTGCTAAAAAGATACAATGCTCAGAAGATGAATATCATGAACAGTTAAATCAATTAAAAATAGAAACCTCTGAGGTTATTCAATATTGTATCGATCACAATTGGATGAATGATAGACAATATATCGAAAAATATATTGCTATGCGTGCATGTAAAGGTTATGGTCAATATAAAATTGCATTAGAATTAAAACAGCGTGGCCTAGACGTCGATTTGAGCCGTGAACTATTACAAATAACAGATATTAATTGGAGTGAAATTGCTCATCAACAATTATTGAAAAAGTTTAAACACATTGATATTAAAGAAGATTATCGCCAAAAACAGAAAGTAATTCAATTTTTAACTGCTAGAGGCTATAGCCAAGATAATATTAAAACCGCATGTAATTTATTGACTTAAGTTTGTATAATACCTAGAATATAATACAGTTAAGTTAAACACAGCCCATTACAAAGAAAGCTCACTATATCATTTTTATTTTTCCTTATATTTACTTGTTATATTAGTTAGATTCACCGCAGTATAAAGAATATTTACTTTTCAACTTTAGTTGTAACGGGTATATTACTATGTTTAAAAATCTATCGTTTAATATGGAAGCCTAAATGAAAAGCACTGCAGAAATTCGTCAAAATTTTCTTGACTTTTTCCATAGCAAAGGACACGAAATTGTCGCAAGTAGTTCCCTTGTTCCACATAATGATCCAACTCTTTTGTTTACTAATGCAGGAATGAATCAATTTAAAGATGTATTTCTTGGAATAGATAAGCGTTCCTACACGCGAGCAACTACAGCACAGCGGTGTGTACGAGCTGGCGGAAAACATAATGACCTTGATAATGTAGGTTATACTGCACGACATCATACATTTTTCGAAATGTTAGGTAATTTTAGTTTTGGTGATTATTTCAAACATGATGCGATTCATTTTGCTTGGGAGTTATTAACCAGTAAAGAATGGTTTAATCTTCCTAAAGAAAAATTAACTGTCACTGTTTATGAAACTGATGATGAAGCCTACTCTATTTGGCAAAACGAAATTGGTATACCTAAAGAACGTATTATCCGCATAGGTGATAACAAGGGCGCACCTTATGCTTCAGATAATTTTTGGCAAATGGGTGATACAGGGCCCTGTGGACCTTGTACCGAAATATTTTACGATCATGGCGATCATATTTGGGGAGGACCTCCAGGTAGTGCTGAAGAAGATGGTGACCGATTTATTGAAATCTGGAACATTGTATTTATGCAATTTAATCGCCATCCTGATGGGACTATGGAACCTTTACCTAAACCGTCTGTCGATACCGGTATGGGATTAGAACGAATTGCAGCAGTTTTGCAACATGTTAACTCTAACTATGAAATTGATTTGTTCAAAAAACTCATTAAAGATACGGCTCAAATCATTCAAACTAAAGACTTAGAAAGTAAATCACTACGTGTTATAGCGGACCATATCCGTTCTTGTGCTTTTCTAATTTCAGATGGCGTAATGCCTTCTAATGAAGGTCGAGGCTATGTATTGCGTCGTATTATTCGACGAGCAGTACGACATGGTCATATGCTTGGTGCAAAAGATATTTTCTTTTATAAACTAGTTAAACCATTAATTGAGGTGATGGGCAGCGCTGCAACAGAATTAGCGCATAACCAAAAAATGGTTGAAAATACCCTTAAAACCGAAGAAGAACAATTCCTAAAAACTCTTGAACGTGGATTATTTTTACTCGATCAAGAATTAGGTAAAATAACTGGTTCTGTGTTGCCGGGTGAGATTGCCTTTAAACTTTATGATACATATGGCTTTCCATTGGATTTAACAGCCGATGTATGTCGAGAAAAAAACATCACAATTGATGAAGATGGATTTAATAAATGTATGGAAGAGCAACGTAAGCGAGCTCGTGAATCTAGTGCATTTAGTGTCGATTACAGTAATGTTATTAAGCTTGATGATAAAACCGAATTTTTAGGTTATCAGAAAACTGAAGCTTCAGGTAAAGTGATTGCCATTTTCCAAGGTGGCCACAAAGTCGAAAGTATTAATGAAGGTGATGAAGCCATCATTGTTCTAGACAAAACACCTTTTTATGGCGAGTCAGGTGGACAAATTGGCGATAAAGGCGTGTTAACTGCTGCAAATGTTGAATTTAAAGTTATCGATTGCCAAAAATATGGTAAAAGTATTGGACATATAGGCAATATTACTAAAGGATCATTAAAAGTTGGTGATACAGTAACAGCAGCTATTGATGTTGAACTTAGGGAACGTATTCGTCGTAACCACTCAGCCACACATTTATTACAAGCGGCATTACAACAAATATTAGGTAAGCATGTTCATCAAAAAGGTTCCTTGGTTAATGATAGTTACTTACGTTTTGACTTTTCGCACAATCAAGCAATTACAACAGAGCAACTGATTGAAATCGAAAATCTGGTCAACCAACAGATACGTCGCAACTTACCTGTTGAGATAGAATTAATGCCAATTGATCAAGCAAAAAGCAAAGGTGCAATGGCATTATTCGGCGAAAAGTACGAAGAAATTGTACGCGTATTAACGATGGGTGATTTTTCAATCGAACTTTGTGGTGGTACTCACGTTAGTAGAACCGGTGATATAGGTTTATTTAAAATCACTTCTGAGTCGAGCATCGCTTCTGGTGTAAGAAGAATTGAGGCAACATCTGGGCAAAATGCGATGGAATACATCCATTATGAAGCTAATTTGTTAAATCAAATTGGATCACTGATAAAAAGTGACAAATCGACAATTTTAACACGAGTTGAACAATTAATTGATCAAACTAAAGTGTTAGAAAAAACTATTGAGCAATTGAAGGCTGAAAAAGCTAGCCAAGAAAGCCAACAATTGTTAAATCAATGTGAAAAAATCAATAATAAGAACTTACTAATTGCTAAACTTGATAACGTCGAAGCTAAGCTATTACGCACAATGATTGATGATCTTAAAAATCAATTAAAAACAGGTGTCATAGTTTTAGCTGCTGTCAATGATGGCAAAATCAATTTAGCAGCTGGTGTAACTAATGACTTATTAGGCATTGTTAAAGCTGGCGAATTAGTTTCTCAATTAGCATTAAAAGTAGGTGGTAAGGGCGGTGGGCGGCCTGATTTCGCTCAAGCAGGTGGAATGGATCTTTCGGCGTTACCAGAAGCTTTATCTTCTGTAAAAAAGGAAATCAGTAATAAATTACAAGCAAGTTAGCCAGATATACTCAAGTGAATATTAATTAAACATTAGAGTGTATTCTGTAAAATTCCGTCTTTCTGTCTCACCGATGGAAGGCTGACGAAGCTATATCTTAAAATTGTTTGGATATATACTTAACTGATATTAGGAGATCTAATGTTAATTTTAACTAGGAGAGTAGGTGAAACATTAATTATTGGTGACGATGTAGTCATTACTATTTTAGGCGTCAAAGGTAACCAAGTCAGAATTGGTATCAATGCCCCTAAAGAAGTTTCTATCCATAGAGAAGAAATATATAACAGAATCCATCATTCGCAAGACAAAATTGATGAGATATCTGAGCCCAAAGAGTAATATTGGGCAGGAAATAAACAACTAGTGCGCGCAAACGAAAAAATGTTTGACTTATTTTTTCTAGAACGTAATATGTGCGCCACACATTGTGATTTTGTTGTTGAAACCAAATCACAGTTGTTTTGGTGAGATGGCCGAGAGGCTGAAGGCGCTCCCCTGCTAAGGGAGTATGCGGTCAAAAGCTGCATCGAGGGTTCGAATCCCTCTCTCACCGCCATTTTTAAAAAATTTAAAATATGCATCCGTAGCTCAGCTGGATAGAGTACCCGGCTACGAACCGGGCGGTCAGGGGTTCGAATCCCTTCGGATGCACCATTTTAAAAAATTCTAAAACGCATCCGTAGCTCAGCTGGATAGAGTACCCGGCTACGAACCGGGCGGTCAGGGGTTCGAATCCCTTCGGATGCACCATTTTTTTACGAACTTACACGCATCCGTAGCTCAGCTGGATAGAGCACTCGGCTTCGAACCGAGCGGTCAGGGGTTCGAATCCCTTCGGGTGCGCCATTTCGGTTGAATCCCAGCATAATTCTAGTATACTAAGCTCACAAACTTTATATCTTTTATCAATCTACTTTTTTATTTATATATGTTGTTAGCTAGATTAAAATAACGGTTCAAGTAGATAGATAGCTTTAATAAATAATAATGGACTTTTTTTATGTTGGATCCAAACTTACTTCGAAATGAATTAGATCTTGTTGCCCAAAAATTATCTCGACGCGGATTTAAATTAGACGTTGAAACACTAAGTCAACTAGAAGAAAAACGAAAAGTTTTACAAGTTGAAACTGAAAATTTACAGGCTGAACGTAATGCCCGCTCTAAAGCTATTGGTGAAGCAAAAGCTCGAGGTGAAGATATCACGGCTGTACGTGAAGAAGTCAATAAACTTGGTGAAAAGCTCAATACCGCAAAAGCAGAGCTTGAAATCTTACTTAACCAAATCAAAGATATTGCATCAAATATTCCGAATATTCCTGATGATTCCGTTCCTGATGGCAAAGATGAGAATGACAATGTCGAAGTATCTCGTTTTGGTACACCAAGAACATTTGATTTTCCTGTGCTTGATCATGTTGCATTAGGTGAACGTTTTGGTGGGCTTGATTTTGCTGCTGGTGTAAAACTTACCGGTGCACGTTTTGTTGTTATGAAATCACAAATTGCACGTCTACATCGAGCAATAACGCAATTTATGCTAGATCTTCATACTGAGCAACATGGTTATGAAGAAATCTATGTGCCTTACCTCGTCAATAAAGCAACGCTATTTGGTACCGGACAATTACCAAAATTTGCAGGTGACCTATTTCACACTAAACCACTTGATGAAGAGGCCGAAAGCAGTAATTATGCATTAATCCCGACAGCAGAAGTACCCGTTACCAATTTAGTGCGAGATGAAATTCTAGATGAAAGTGTATTACCATTAAAAATGACGGCTCATACGCCTTGTTTCCGCTCTGAAGCGGGTTCTTATGGTAAAGATACCCGTGGCTTAATTCGAATGCATCAGTTTGATAAAGTGGAGCTTGTTCAGATTGTCAAACCTGAAGAGTCCATGAAAGCATTAGAAGAGCTAACTGGGCATGCTGAAAAGGTATTACAGCTACTTGAGCTGCCTTATCGAAAAATCGTATTATGTACCGGTGATATGGGCTTTGGCTCATGTAAAACCTACGATCTTGAAGTATGGGTGCCAGCTCAAAATACTTATCGCGAAATTTCGTCTTGTTCAAATATGTGGGATTTCCAAGCTCGTCGAATGCAAGCACGTTATCGCAATAAAGCAGATAATAAAACTTACCTAGTTCATACCTTAAATGGTTCTGGATTAGCGGTAGGACGAACTCTTGTTGCGATTATGGAAAACTATCAACAGGCTGATGGATCTATCAAAGTACCATCAGTGTTAGTACCCTATATGAATGGCGTAGAAGTGATTGGTTAAAGATAAATCAATTTAGCTTAAGATAGCGCTACTAATAGCGCTATTTTTTTATTAATTTAGGTGAAAAAATGATAAAAGGTGTTGTCCTTTCAATACTTGCATCATGTCTTTTTGGATTACTTTATTATTATCCAGTATTACTACAGCCGCTTTCGGTTGTCGATATTTTTTGCTGGCGATTATTAACGTCTTTTCCAGCAATTATTATTCTTATCTGTTTTGAAAAACAATGGTCAGCTATTGCTGATCTATTTTTGCGAATAAAACAACGACCAGTATTACTTTTAGGATTGATAGCATCCTCATTACTTCTGACCATCCAAATGCTTATTTTTATTTGGGCACCGCTTAATGGCCATGGTTTATCTGCATCTTTGGGATATTTTTTATTACCCTTAGCGATGGTTATTTTTGGCAAAGTTTTCTATGGAGAAACATTAACATTTTTTCAAAAAATTGCTGTCACGTTTGCCGCTATTGGTGTCTGTTTAGAAATTTACACAACAAGCGCTTTTTCATGGGAAACAGCCGTGATAGCACTTGGTTATCCAATTTACTTTATGACAAGAAGAAAACTAAAAATAGAAGGCATATCAGGGACCTTTTCAGATTTTTTCTTCATTTTTTTAGGTTGTCTTAGTTATTTTATTTTCAATTATAACGTACAACAAATTATTCATGATTTAACCCATTTTCATATCTTTATCCCTATGCTGGGGATAATTACCGCTATTGCCTTTGCTATGTATTTTGTTGCCAGAAGGTTACTACCTATGGGCTTATTTGGATTGCTCGGCTATGTAGAGCCGGTTTTACTAACTTGTGTTTCTTTATTATTCTTACACGAATCTATCTCATCACAGCATATTATTTCATATGGATTTATTTGGTTATCTGTTTGTGTTTTAGCGTTGGAAGGAAGTATATTTGTACTAAGAGCGATAAAGCGAAAAAGAATTCGTTAATTAAACAGCCACAAATTTTGTAGCTGTTTAATTTAAGGATGATGTTACTTACTAAATGTCACGGGTTGACCATAGCTTTCTATAATAGATTGAATCCTATCAAGTGTTTCCCTTGGTGGGGCTTCAACGCCTTCCAATTGATACTTATCACCAAACGTTTCCCATTTGTAAGCACCAAGTTTATGATAAGGTAATAACTCTACTCGTTCGATATTACTCATGCCTTGAATAAATTTACCTAACAAATGTGCTGAGTCATCATCATCTGTCCAACCTGGAACAACAACATATCGAATCCAAGTTTTTTTATTAATTTTTTGTAAGTATTTGGCGAACTCTAATACACGTTTATTTGATACACCAACTAACTTTTGATGTATCTCATCATTCAACTGTTTCAAATCAAGCATAACCAGATCAGTCACGTCCATTAACTCTTCTAGAGTATGATCGATCTGTCTAGCATAACCATTGGTATCTAAACAAGTATTAATGCCCTCTTTATGGCAAGCTTTAAACCACTCAGTAATAAATTCAGACTGTAATGTCGCCTCTCCACCTGATGCGGTAACCCCACCACCATTAGGCATAATAAAGCTTTTATAAGAAACTATCTCTTTCATTAACTCATCAACTGTCACTTCCTTGCCCGCTTTTAAATCCCAAGTATCGCGGTTATGACAGTATAAGCAACGCATTAAACAACCTTGAAAAAAAACAATGAAGCGAATTCCCGGTCCATCAACTGTACCAAAAGATTCAAAAGAATGGATACGACCTTTAATCGGTTGTTTTGTTGTCATAATAATATCTTGTTCCATAAATGTTCTCTAATAATTACTCACATTGCTTTTATATTTATTTAAGTATTTTAACTCATATAATGTTATTTTTTACCAATTACATTAATTGAATATACTCTTATTTGTTGCAATTATACAAAATAAATACTAACAAGTATTAAATTTATCCTATCTATTAGCAACATTTCTATAAGTGGATAACCAATAATTCAATTGGCAAAAAAATAGCGCCCAAATTGGACGCTATTTAATGCAAATCATCAATTAACTAAATTACATTGATTGTGTAAAAGTACGTGAAATTACGTCTTTTTGTTGCTCTTTAGTTAATGAATTGAAACGCACTGCATATCCAGAAACACGAATAGTTAATTGTGGATATTTTTCAGGATGCTCCATCGCATCTAATAATGTTTCACGGTTAAGTACGTTCACATTAAGATGTTGACCGCCTTCAATAGTTGCTTCATGGTGGAAGTAACCATCCATTAAGCCTGCTAAGTTACGTTTACGTGCACTATCATCTTTACCTAACGCATTTGGAACGATAGAGAAAGTATACGAAATACCATCTTTAGCATAAGCAAATGGAAGTTTAGCAACAGATGTTAATGAAGCAACCGCACCTTTTTGGTCACGACCGTGCATTGGGTTAGCACCTGGACCAAATGGAGCACCAGCACGACGACCATCAGGTGTATTACCAGTTTTCTTACCATATACAACGTTTGAAGTAATGGTTAACACTGATTGTGTAGGAATTGCATTACGATAAGTTTTAAGTTTTTGAATTTTCTTCATGAAACGTTCAACTAAATCAACTGCGATATCATCTACACGTGGATCATTGTTACCAAATTGAGGGTATTCACCTTCGATTTCAAAGTCCACAGCAAGACCATCTTCATCACGAATCGTTTTAACTTTCGCATATTTAATCGCAGACAGTGAGTCAGCAGCAACAGATAGACCTGCAATACCACATGCCATAGTACGAATAATATCACGATCGTGTAATGCCATTAATGATGCTTCATAGCTATATTTGTCGTGCATATAGTGAATAGCATTTAATGCAGTTACATATTGTTTTGCTAACCAATCCATAAAGTGGTCTAAACGAGCAAAAACTTTATCGAAATCAAGATATTCGTCAGTAATTGGCGCTTCTTTTGGACCTACTTGCATTTTAAGTTTCTCATCCACACCACCATTGATTGCGTATAGAAGAGTTTTAGCAAGGTTTGCACGTGCACCAAAGAACTGCATTTGTTTACCAACGATCATTGGGCTTACACAACATGCGATAGCATAGTCATCGTTGTTAAAGTCAGGGCGCATTAAGTCATCATTTTCATATTGTAATGATGAAGTATCAATAGATACTTTTGATGCAAACTCTTTAAATCCACTTGGTAATTGTTCAGACCAAAGAATTGTCATGTTTGGTTCTGGTGATGGGCCCATAGTGTAAAGTGTATTTAAGAAACGGAACGAAGTTTTAGTCACTAAAGTACGACCATCTACACCCATACCAGCGATAGATTCAGTTGCCCAAATTGGATCACCAGAGAATAACTCATCATATTCAGGCGTACGTAAGAATCGAACCATACGTAATTTCATAACGAAATGGTCAACAATTTCTTGCGCGTCTTTTTCAGTGATTAAACCGGCTTCAAGGTCACGTTGGAAATAGATATCAAAGAATGTAGAAGTACGACCAAGAGACATCGCCGCACCATTTTGTGATTTAACCGCTGCTAAATAACCAAAGTAAGTCCATTGTACCGCTTCTTGAGCTGTTTTAGCTGGCCCAGAAATATCGTAACCATATTTAGCGGCCATTTCTTTAATTTGACCAAGTGCACGATGTTGCTCTGCAATTTCTTCACGACGTTGCATAGTCATTGCTAAGTCAACACCATTTTCAAAATCAGCTTGTAATGAGTTAAACTGTGCAAATTTGTCTTGCATTAAGTAGTCAATACCGTAAAGTGCAACACGACGGTAATCCCCAATGATACGACCACGACCATAAGCATCTGGAAGACCAGTGATAACACCTGATTTACGACAACGTAAGATATCTGGAGTATAAATATCAAAAACACCTTGGTTATGAGTTTTACGATATTCAGTAAAGATTTTTTTGACTAAAGGATCAAGTGTACGGTTATAAGCCTTACATGAATTCTCGATCATTTTAATCCCACCAAATGGGATAATTGCACGTTTTAATGGTTTTTCAGTTTGTAAACCAACAATCTTTTCTAAATCTTTTTCAATATAACCTGCGTCATGAGCAGTAATTGTCGAAATAACACTTGTATCAAAATCCACAGGGGCATGGGTAGCATTTTCAATTTTAATGCCTTCCATTACTTTATCCCATAACTTAGTTGTCGCATCTGTTGCGCCAGCTAAGAAAGACTCATCACCCTCATATGGCGTGTAGTTCTTTTGGATAAAATCGCGGACATTAACATTATTTTGCCAATCACCATCTTTAAATCCTTTCCAAGCGACTGCTTGTACTTCGTTTAAATTACTCATAGTTTTTCACCTCAGGTTTACAAAAATAGTTATTTACCGCTCATATAAATGAGGGTAAATATTTTAAAATCAATGTGGCTTACGTAAATATAAAGCCCAATAAGGTAGCGCAACAGCTAATCCACCTAAAATATTCCCGATTGTTACCGGGATTAAATTATTTATAATAAAATGCTCAACGGTTAATTCTTTAAATGCATCTGCCGACAATCCAACAGCAGACCAAAATTCCGGTGAAGCAAAATTTTTAATTACAATTCCCATAGGAATCATAAACATATTTGCAATACTATGTTCAAATCCACTTGCCACAAACATAGCAACAGGTAATACCATAACTAACATCTTGTCGAGTAAACTGCGACCAGCATAACTCATCCAAGCAGCCAAACATACCATTAAATTAGCCAGTAAACCTAAAAATACTGCTTCAATAAAAGTATGGTGCAATTTATGATCTGCGGTTTGTAAAACGTTTAAACCCCACAAGCCATTAGCTACCATATATTGACCTGAAAGCCAAATAACTGCTACAAACAGTATAGCACCAATAAAGTTACCAATATAGACAAAAATCCAATTGCGTAGCATTTTTAGCCAACTCACTTTATGAGTCATTTTAGGTAAAATAGTTAATACTGTTGAAGTAAAAAGATCTGCACCGCAGCAAACAACTAACATTAATCCTAATGAAAAGCAGATACCACCGACTAATTTTGCTAAACCAAAAGCAACGCTAGCGGTTCCAGTTGTCACAGTGATATAAAATACAAATGCAATAGAAATAAAAACACCTGCAATAATGGCAGAAAGAAGCGTGCTACAAGGGTGTTTATTTACTTTGTAATTGCCGATGTCTTCAGCGATTTGGGTCATTTGCGCGGGGGAAAACGAATCCACGAGTTTATCTGTACTCAAACTAACATCCTCAAAAAAACTAGGGTTTTATGAGAGCCATAGTATACTCAAAATTTGAAGCAGATCACGTTTTTTTTATTAAAAAATTTTATAACAAAAAATCATTATTTGTTAAAGAAATTACTTTTACTATAAAAAATTCATCTAAGGTTATCCAAAAAAATTTAAAATATCTAATTAATTAAATTCATTTTTTTAGCATCAATATAAATATTTTTATAAGATAAACTGTTATAATACCGTTTAAAATTTTTAAAATAATCGATAGATTCACGTCCAAACTATCTTTACAAATTTGTTGTGATTGTTTGAAATATATCGTTTTCGCTTCATTACTAATTCTGCAAATGAAGCGTTTTCACTCTACTAGTCGTTTATTTATTATCTAAAATTCGACTCACTTTTATTAAGTAATTTCGGGATTCTTGAGAAACGTGCGAAGTCACTAATTTTCGATAAACTTGCTGTGGAGTCATAGAATTAATAATGTTAATGGCTTCGTTACGGTCATTAGAAAACGTACGCAATACACTTCCTGCTCCACCATTATAAGAAGTAATCATGGCATATCTTAAAGAAATTGGGTTATTAATGCCTGCTAAATATTTAGTCTTTAATAAAGATAGATAGGCTGTGCCCATATCAACATTATTACGAGGATCGAGCAAAAACTTACGGCTCGGTTCGCCTGACTTACCTTTTAATTTAAAAATGTCACGACCTGCTGTATGTTGCTGAACTTGCATAAGACCTAATGCGTCGGTTCGACTTACTGCGTACGGGTTAAATGCCGATTCAACTTCCATAATCGCTAAAATTAATCGTTCATCAATAAAATAACGATTCGAAGCCTCAGTTACAAGTGGTAAGAACTTTTTAGCACGTTGATTAATGTGGTTAGGCACAAGTTTGATTTCAACATAAGTAATTAAATGAGAACCAGATTTACGCTGTTTTAAATTATTCGCTAACACATAATCAGCAAAACTATTAGCTCGTGCACTCCAACGAATGGGCTGGCGTTCTTGGTCAAGAACTTGGTTATATAAAAAAGGTTCTTTTGATAAATCCTGGCTAATTTTATCTTTACGTATAATATCAACAGGTTCAGGCATTAATAGTGTTGAAACGATAGCTTCTTTCAAATTGTCGAGAGGAGAACTGGATAACGTCTCAATGGTAATGACACCAGAAACAAAATTAATATGCACTCGAGTTTGTAAATTATCCTCGTATTGCACATAATCTTTAGGGCCTGCTATAAGCACCTCTTTAGGCCCCCATATTTGTTCAATATTATTTGCATATTGACCAATTAAAATATTAAAAGCATTGGTATCTTTTACATAATAATCTTCGTCAATTTTATTGGAATTTTTACTAGGACAACCACTTAAAAGGCTCACTGTCACAAATAATGAAATAATTTTTATTTTGTTTTTCATTTGAGTTCTCAGTTTTTAGGTTTGTATCCGTCAATGACAATATCTTCACCTTCAAATAAAAATTTTACCATCTCACTTTCGATTTTTTTACGGTGTTCAGGATTCATCATATTATATTTGTTTTCATTAATTAACATAGTCTGTTTTTTTAGCCATTCTTGCCAAGCACTTTTAGAGATTTCATTATAAATTCGTTTACCTAGTTCACCTGGATACAGTTGAAAGTCTAAACCTTCTGCGTCTTTTTTTAAATAATGACAATAAATAACACGGCTCATCTTAGTTCCTATTGAGAGACAATTATCATTTGGCTAACGATTATACCCGAAAATGGTACGATAAAAACAATAAAATTGTTGCCTTAATCAATTTCGTTTACATGGTTTAAAAAATGAATTTTAATTCAAATATAATGAATAATTATTTACTTTACTAAACATTTAAATCACATAAAATAGATGTAACAATTTGGATATAAATATAAGGATAAAATGATGAACACCAAAATCACTCGAGAATTATTTGATAAAGTTATTTTACCTGTTTATGCACCAGCTCAATTTATTCCGGTTAAAGGTCAAGGCAGTCGTGTTTGGGATCAAAATGGTGAAGATTACATTGATTTTGCTGGTGGCATAGCTGTTAATGCCCTTGGTCATTGCCATCCAAGATTAATTAAAGCATTACAAGAACAAAGCGAGAAATTATGGCATGTTAGTAATGTTTTTACTAATGAACCGGCCTTGACTCTTGCGCAAAAACTAATTGATAACACGTTTGCAGATCGTGTGTTTTTTGCTAATTCAGGGGCTGAAGCCAATGAAGCAGCATTTAAACTTGCACGATACTATGCCACTGAAAAATATAGCCCTTATAAAACAAAAATCATCGCATTTTATCAATCTTTTCATGGTCGTACTTTTTTTACTGTATCTGTTGGTGGGCAAGCGAAATATTCCGACGGTTTTGGGCCAAAACCGGCCGATATTGTTCATGTTCCTTTTAACAATCTAGATGCAGTAAAAGCAATAATTGATGACCATACTTGTGCAGTAGTATTAGAACCGGTACAAGGCGAAGGTGGATTAACTTCCGCAACACCAGAATTTTTGCAAGGTGTGCGTGAGCTTTGTGACCAATATAACGCACTGTTAATTTTTGACGAAGTACAATGCGGCATGGGACGTACGGGTAGCTTATTTACCTATCAACAATATGGAATAACACCGGATATATTGACTTCGGCTAAAGCATTAGGTGGTGGATTCCCTATTAGCGCAATGCTGACCACTAATGAAATTGCCTCGGTAATGCACCCTGGAGTGCATGGTACTACCTATGGTGGTAATCCTTTAGCTTGCGCGGTAGGTTGTGAGGCTTTTGATATTATTAACTCGCCAGAAGTGCTAGAAGGCGTTCAACAGCGAAGAGCAATATTTATTGAAAAACTAGAAGAGATTAATGATCAATTTAAAGTGTTTCGAGAATATCGCGGCAAAGGTTTATTATTAGGCGCCGAACTTCAACCGCAATTTCATGATAAAGCAAGAGAGTTTCTTAATGTTGCAACAGAATTTAACGTTATGATTTTAAATGCGGGCACCAATGTACTAAGATTTACACCTTCACTAATCATCTCTGAAAATGAAATACAAGAAGGCATGATGCGCTTTGCTAAAGCCGTCGAAAAGGTTGTCAACGCTTAAGTTTTTCTATACAGTAACGGCATTTTAATCAATTAGGTGCCGTTAATGCACTTAAAGGATACTTTGTTATGACCGATATTCGCCCTTTAAATTACGCAAAAACACACTTTATTTTAAGTGCGCCAGATATATCACACCTACCAAGTGATAGTGGCGTTGAAGTTGCTTTTGCCGGTAGATCTAACGCAGGTAAATCCAGTGCGCTCAACACGCTAACTAATCAAAAAACGTTAGCCAGAACCAGTAAAACACCAGGCAGAACCCAATTAATTAATCTTTTTGAAGTAGAAGAAAATTGTCGTTTGGTCGATTTACCAGGCTATGGTTATGCACAAGTGCCTGAAGCAATAAAACGAAAATGGCAAAAATCACTGGGTGAATATCTACAAAAACGAGAAAGCCTAAAAGGGTTAGTCATACTGATGGATATCAGACATCCACTCAAAGATCTCGATCAACAGATGATTGATTGGGCTGTATCGGTTGAAATTCCGGTGATGTTATTGCTAACTAAAGCCGATAAGCTTGCGTCTGGCGCGTTAAAAAAACAAGTCAATATGGTTAAAGAGGCAATCCTACCTTTTCAAGGTGATATTACTGTTGCGCCTTTTTCATCACCTAAACGAATTGGATTAGATGCATTAAAGCAAAAACTAGATCAATGGTTTAATCAACAGTAAGGAAACCATTTGATGAGTCAATTAGATTTTTCATTTCAATCATTATCACCGGAATTGATCATCGATAGTTTGGCAACTATTGGTATTGAGGTTGACTCAGGCTTAACAGCACTCAATAGTTACGAAAATCGCGTCTACCAATTTATGGATGAACAACGTGCTCGCTATGTAGTAAAGTTTTATCGACCCAATCGTTGGAATCGGCAGCAGATCCTTGAAGAGCATGAATTTACTAAGCAACTAGTTGACGCAGAAATTCCAGCTATTGCACCATTAACACTCAATGGCTGTACGTTACATGAAAATCAGAACTATTTGTTTGCTGTTTTTCCTAGCGTGGGTGGTCGGCAATATGAACTGGATAATATTAACCAAATGGAATCGGTTGCCACCTTACTTGCACGGATTCATCAAATTGGCGCAAAACAACGGTTTTTACATCGTCCAACTATCGGATTAGACGAGTATTTATATCACCCGAAAGAAATCCTATTATCAAGTAATTTAGTCCCCAATAAAGTACGATTAGAACTTAATGAAACGTTGTCTACATTAACCCAAACCATCGAACAGCATTGGCATAACGATTGGCAACCTATTCGTATTCACGCCGATTGTCATCCTGGTAATATTTTATGGCGTGATAATGCTATGTTTGTTGATTTTGATGATGCGCGAAACGGACCAGCAATTCAAGATATGTGGATGCTACTTTATGGAACCACGCAAGAACAACGGCTACAATTAGATACCTTAGTTGAAATCTATCAAGAATTTTATAATTTCGACACTGCACAGCTTAAATTAATCGAGCAATTAAGAGCAATGCGTATGGTGCATCATCTAGCTTGGATTATAATGCGATGGCAAGATCCCGCTTTTCCACCCGCGTTTACATGGATAACAGATGAGGATTTTTGGCATCAACAATTAGCAACATTTAGACAGCAAATTACTGCTATCCAATCACCCGCAATTCAATTGCTATCGGTTAGATAAATAAATTAGGTAAATAAAATAGACAAACTAAAATTAAAAAACAGCTAGTGTAACTGTAATGTTAAAGTCCTAACTTCTCTAATAACACCTCTAAACTAGGCTGAAGTTGAACTAATTGTTCTTTTTTGGGTTTGGAAAGTTGTTTAATACGATACTCAAGCCTTAAAGCTGTTGATCTATCACCTACACAAACTTGATACACAATGGCAAGATCTTGATGACCTTTTAAATGCTTTGCGCCCTTACCGCTTTGGTGTTGATGTAAACGTCGGCTCGTATCGGTTGTGATACCGGTGTACAATGATTGTTTAGCGGTTCTAATAATATATAAAAACCACATAACTGATTTACTATTCATAGTTCTCTCAACGTGATAAATTCATTTATCTTTTATAGTTTATCATTATTAATTCATTATATGCATGTGCCTATTTGCGTGAATTTTGTTAGAATAGTCACTTAGGTAAGATTACTACTTCTTTTACTTTATTTAACTTACTGTTCTAGATAGTCCCCATGTTATATATTTTGAGGCGTTAAAATTTGAATAACTTTGCAAAAATTATTGAAGTTGAACGTGGCGATATGAAATTCGCTTATGTTGATAATGATGAAATTAATTATTTAGACCTTTTTGACCAATTTCTGGCAGAAGAAGGGCATCGCGAACTCCTCGACCCCAGTGATAAACTAGAGCGATATACTTATTTGATCAATCACAATCAAAGCAAATTTATCTTTAAAATTGATGGTGGGATCGAACATCGTTTAGAGCGTAAGCTTATTGCCAAAATTACGGGAGATTTTTATTTCAACCTTATTCGAAAGTTGGCAAAAATATCATTAGATAAATGTGATATTGCTTATGAGCTTTATTTGGTTGCTTTTGACAAAAAAACACAGCGCCATTATATGATTTTCAATTTTATTGAAGGCCGCTCATTAAAATGGGAAGAAATGGAGCAGTATGGCGATCAAATAAAAGACTGTATTGAAAAATTACACAGTTATAATTTAGTCTCTAATGACGTACATGGTGGAAATTTTATTTTAACACCTGACGGCAAAATTAAAGCGATTGATTTAACTAATTCTGGTTTTATTTGGTTAACAAAAGCAAACGATGCTATTGAATTAAAAGAACGCTTCAATATCAAAATCAAAGTCCCTGTTTTAGCAATGGCAATTAAAAAATTTACCCATGGCTTTAAAAAATTATCACGAAAAATACGTGGTAAAAAAGATTAAATTAACCAGATGAGAGAAGGTCAAACTTCTCTCTTAATTTAGTAATACATACTGTTGCCTTTGAAGACTTAATTAGTAAAAATTAGCCCTCCATCTAGTTTATAGATTATCATTTTATTCGTTTTTCAAACCATAGAAACACTAGCAAATCTATGTATAACCAGCTAGAATTAATCAGTTAATTCTAATAAGGGTGTGGTATGAAAAAGTTAATTGGTATTGTGACAATATTTACGATGCTAACAGGGTGTATATCTCAAAAGATGATGTCAATTTATCAAACGCAAGGTGTAGAAATCGGTCAAAATTCATCTGGTGTTGATATAGTGAATAAATATACTACCTCACGCCCTATTACTGCCCTTCACTCCTCTTTAGCACTGTGTATAGCTCAAGAACTTGATAATAGCCCTGTGGTATTAACCAGTGATAACTATTTTGGTTCACGTTGGTGGTCATACTATAACATGCCAGTTCAACAACAGGCCGTCACAGTCAGTGGTGGTGATACAATTAAATTAGTTGAAGGAAATAGTGTTGTCGCTAACGCAGTTACAGACTACGAATATTATATTAAGTATTTTGTTAGTTATACCCTGACAACAACGCGCAATCAAAATGATATCCGTTATCTGTTTAGTAATATTAAACAAGCCCAGCAATTTACTGGTTCAGTGGCCAATGACGGTTTTGAAAACGTAAAAACACTTGAAAGCGCGCATCCAAACTTAGTTATTGATGCATTAAACAAAGAAGTTGATAAAATTCAAGCTTGCTTACTGCGATAATACAAAATTAAGCAATATTCTTAATCTTGTAAGATGTGTTTTAAAGATTATACCTTTCAACATATTTTGTAACAAAAATAACTAGTCATTATTCGATATTGACTAGTTTTATTCAAGTAAACATTGACTTACTATTTTTTAAAACGTCCAATCTTCTATTTTAACTAATGAGATCTTAATCTATTTCAAAAAATTTAACCAAATCAGGATATAACATATCATTATTAATGATATAGCTACCATGATCATGGTTTGTCATAATTTTCAATTGCGAGTTAGGTATATTGTCAGCAACTTCAACAAACATTGCAGGATTATAAATATCATTTTCTGCACCAATAATTAAAGTTGGGATCGTAATTTTCGTTAACGAACTTACTTCGATATTAGGTTGTTCAAGCATCATTTTAAATAATGGATCGTTTGTTTGTTCATAGTGCTGTAGTACGTATTGATAGCTTTGTTGCGTAAAATCAGATGGTTTTAAATTCACCCCCAATAATGCCATTTTTTTAATCATTTCTTTACCGCGTAAAGCTAACAATAATGCAATAATGGCGCCATCACTAAAACCTATAATATTAACGGATTTAAGATGTAATTTGTTAATTAACGCCTCAATATCATCAGCCATAACGTTATAATCATAAACATCAGTCTTATCACTGCGTCCATGATTACGACTATCCACTGCATAAATAGTATAATGTGATGTTAATTTGGCAATGAGAGGCAAAAAAACCCGATGATCTCCCCCATTACCATGCAATAGAATCAAGGGCTCACCTGTACCCGTTTTTAGATAGTAAAGGTCTACTCCGTTAACACATAGCATAATTCACCTTAGTTACAGTTGCTTAAATTAGAATCAGTATAACGTTGATTTTATACTTCTCCCATCTGAAGCTAAAGAATTTTCATAAACCCATTATCACCAAACATCAATAAATATTAATTGTTAATAGACTAAAATTTCGCTATATTTAAAATTGCATAACGAATATAATTTCAAATTAATTGGTTATTAATTAACACATTATATGTCTATTAGGATGAACGATGGAAATTTATAAAAAGTTTTTACTACTAGTTGGATTGTTTTTATCACAATGCTTAATTTTTACTTGTGAAGCTAAACAAGTGACTGATCAACTTAACCGCACTGTTCAAATCCCTGATAAAGTGGAAAGAGTAGTCGTTTTGCAACATCAAACATTAAATCTAATTGTACAACTAAACCGTCAACAAACCCTTGTGGGTGTTTTGTCTTCTTGGCAAAAATTATTAGGAAAAGACTTTGTCAGATTTGCTCCAACTTTGTCTAACCTACCGACACCGGGCGATCTAACTTCGGTTAATATCGAAAGTTTACTTGCTCTCAAACCACAAGTTGTCTTTGTCACAAACTACATGCCCAAAGCAGTTATCGATCAAATTGAAAAACTCAACATTCCAGTTATTGCTATCTCGTTACGCAAAGATATAACATCACAGGCAGATAAAATAAATCCCATTATGGTTGATGAAGAGACAACTTACAATGAAGGATTAAAACAAGCGATACGCCTAATTGGTGACGTGCTTGATGCTAACAATGAAGCCGAGGACTTAATCAACTATTCTTTTGAGCATCGAAAAATTGTCACAGATCGATTACAACGTATAACACCTGAAAAACGCATACGCGTTTATATGGCTAACCCAGATCTCACCACCTATGGTTCGGGCAAATATACTGGATTAATGATGGAACATGCAGGTGCCATTAATGTTGCTGCAGCAACGATTCAAGGCTTTAAACAAGTTTCGATAGAAAATGTCATACAATGGAATCCACAAGTAATCTTTGTGCAAGATCGATATCCACAAGTCGTTCAAACAATTTTATCCGATGATTTATGGAAAAATATTGATGCCGTTAAACAAAATAAAGTCTATTTAATGCCCGAATACGCGAAAGCATGGGGATATCCTATGCCTGAAGCTTTAGCCATCGGTGAGCTTTGGATGGCAAAAAAACTTTACCCAGATTTGTTTAAAGATATCGATATGCAAAAACAAGCCAATGATTATTACTGGCGATTTTATCGCGTCAACTATCAAGGGGAATAGCAATATAATATGATCGGCTTTTCCTATCGCCATTTACATGTTGGCCTGATTATATTAACCATAATATTAATAGTTGTTTCATTAATTATTGGACACTATTCAATATCTGTTAGCCAAGTTATCCATGTATTGCTTTCATTGCCAACATCACAAATAGATCAAACAATGGTGGTTGATAATCAAGTCATTTGGCAAGTAAGATTGCCACGAATTTTATTAGCTTTTCTTGCCGGTGCAGGATTAGCAATTTGCGGCGCCGTATTACAAGGGTTATTTTATAACCCGCTTGTTGATCCTCATGTCATTGGCGTAACATCAGGCGCGGCTTTTGGTGGGACTTTAGCCATTTTGTTAAATTTTTCAACCTTTGGACTGATGGTTTCAGCTTTTTCATTTGGGCTATTAATACTAGTTTTAATCTTATTATTAACTCACGTTATTAAACAAAACAATGTGCTAGTTCTAGTATTAGTTGGATTAATATTAAGTGGTTTTTTTAACGCACTGGTGAGTTTAATACAATACTTGGCCGATAGTGAAGAAACACTCCCCAATATTGTATTTTGGTTATTAGGTAGTTTTGCCACCGCTAATTGGGATAAATTAATGACATTAGCCATTCCAATTGTTATTGCTAGCTATTTATTAATCCGGCTAAGTTGGCGAATAAATATTTTATCATTAGGGGATAGTGAAGCTAAAAATTTAGGTATATCAATTCTTTTTTCTCGATGGTTAATTTTAATTTTGTGTACCTTAATTATTTCTATGCAAGTGGCAGTAAGTGGTTGTATTGGCTGGGTAGGATTAATCATTCCTCATGCCGCGCGATTATTGGTCGGTAGTAATCATCAACGACTACTGCCGATAACATTCTGGTTAGGTGGTGCTTTTATGATTATTGTTGATGATATTGCACGAACCCTCAGCACGGCTGAAATACCACTCGGTATTATTACAGCGCTGGTTGGTGCGCCTTGTTTTGTTTTGTTATTACGACATCAAATTTTACAGAAATCCTAAAATGACATCAGCGATTATAACAACACATAACTTAATTTGTGGTTATCAACAGAGTAAACCCTTAACTACTGCGATAAATATTACAATTCATACCAATGATATTATCGCTATTCTTGGCGTGAATGGCCGAGGAAAAAGTACTTTGCTTAATACGTTAATGGGAACGCTTAAGCCTTTAAGTGGCACTATTAACAATCCTCATTGTTGCAGCTTTGTCCCACAAAATTTTATGCCTAATATAGATTATAAAGTATGGGAAATTGTGGTAATGGGAAGTGCTAAAAAATGGGGATTATTTGGAAAACCCGATCGACACCTTTTACAGTTAGTTGAAGATAAGTTAGCCCAATTTGGATTAGCACATTATAGTCATCACCTATTTTCACAGCTTTCTGGCGGTCAAAAACAGTTAGTGCTTATTGCCCGTGCATTAATGAGTGAATCGAAAATTTTATTACTCGATGAGCCAACAAGTGCATTAGATTTACATAATCAACATAAAGTGTTAAATATTCTGTCCTCATTAGTACAGAAACAAAATTTAACTATTGTGTTTACAACGCATGATCCAGCTCATGCAATGAGTTTAGCTAACAAAGTATTATTACTTGATGAAACAGGTTACCAATATGGTCTTACCCAAACGTTGTTAACCGAGACACAATTAACCCAGTTATATAACATCACAATGAAAAAAATAGTTTTTTCTGACTGCCAAACCATCATTCCCCTTTACACAATGGGTAATCATTATGACAACACTTAATATTTATGCAGCGGGAAGTTTACGTATTGCATTTCCTGCATTAGCCGAACTATTCAAACAAAGCTTTTCAACCGAAATTCATATAAAATTTGGACCGGCTGGATTACTATGTGAAAAACTATTGCAGAAAACGCCTGACGATAATATTCATTTATTTGCATCGGCTAACACGTTGCATCCTAAAACACTCATAGATCACGGAAAGGCTATATCTGATTATGTTTTTGCCCATAATCGCTTATGTGTCACCGTCAGAAATGAATCAAAATGGACATCAAGCGATATCATCAAATTATTATTACATCCTGAAACACGTATTGGGATGTCTACTCCGCAAAAAGATCCTTCTGGGGATTATACTTATCAGCTATTTGATAACATAGGTGCCAGTTATGCGGGTATGGGTGAGCAATTAAAACACCGCGCCAAACAATTAGTCGGGGGAGCACTAGAGAGCAATATCCCTAAAGCGATGCATCCGGCTGAATATTTTTTATTAAACAATACCGTTGACGCCTATATCGGTTATGCTAATTATGCACAAACAATTTTACAAAATCCGAAATTAGCTATGATTAATTTGCCTGACAAGTTTAATCCTGCTATAGATTACAGTATTGCCTTACTTAAACCAGCTCATAAAATGGCGAAGTTATTTATTGGTTTTTTACTTAGTGAAAACGGTCAAAACTGCTTGATGGCTAACGGCTTTGGTAAAATAACGAACATAAAAACAAATTAACTACTTACATTAATTACAAAACGAGTTAGATAAGTTTCATATTCTTCTGATTTCGAACTGTATAACTATACTACTGTTATTTAGAGAAATAATAAAATGACAGAAAGGAGAGATACAGTTATGGGCATGATGCAGAAAATACAAGAAAATAAAATTTATATTGGTTCGTTACCCTTACCAATTTTTATTGTGTGCTCAATTATTGTTATCATTGCAGCCCAGTTGAACATGTTACCTAAAACATTAATTGGTGGTTTTGCGGTGATTTTACCCCTTGGATGGTGTTTAGGCACTATTGGGCAAAATATTCCCTTTTTTAAAAAATTTGGTGCACCAGCTATACTTTCCTTAATTGTGCCTTCAATCCTTGTATATTATGGCGTTTTTGATGAAAACACATTAGCCGCCACAAAAATGTTAATGAAGGATTCTAATTTCCTGCTGTTTTATATTGCGAGTTTAGTTTGTGGTAGTATTCTTGGTATGCATCGAGTCATTTTAATTCAAGGTTTTATTCGTATGATGATTCCTATGCTGCTTGGCATGTGCATCGCAGCTGTTGTTGGCGTTGCAGTTGCTGTCGCTTTTGGTGATACATGGGAACATGCATTTTTCTACACAGTATCCCCAGTGATGGCAGGCGGAATCGGTGAAGGTGTGTTACAGCTATCTAATGCTTATAGTAATATCCTTAATCAAAATTATGATTCCTTTGTGAGTGCATTAATCCCAGCAACCGTTGTAGGTAACTTTTTTGCTATTACTTTCACCGCTATTATGAGTCGAATCGGTGAGTTAAAACCACAGTTAAGTGGTCATGGTCAGTTAGTCAAAATTGAATTTGATGGACTTGCCGACGCATTAAAAGAAGATAAAACACCATTAGATGCTAGAGCCATGAGCGGTGCGATAATGATTTTAGCTACCTTATTTATTTTCGGTATGATTTTAGAAAAGATAACTCACTTCCCTGGACCAGTTTTAATGATCATTGCTACTGCAATAGTGAAATACTTCCGTTTGCTACCTGAAAGTGTAGAACGGGGTAGCCAGCAATGGTATAAGTTTATTTCTGGCAATTTTACCTTCCCATTAATGGCAGGATTAGGGTTGTTGTATATTGATTTAGGTAGTGTAGTCAATGTATTAACCGTGCCTTATTTTATAACCATCATTTCGGTTGTATTAACTGTTTCGATGACCGGTTTTGTATGTAGTTTTTTCCTAAAAATGTACCCTGTTGAAGCCTCGATTATTTCATCTTGTCAAAGTGGTATGGGGGGAACAGGCGATGTTGCGATACTTTCAACCGCTAATCGAATGAATCTAATGCCTTTTGCGCAAGTCGCAACGCGTTTAGGAGGCGCATTAATGGTGATATGCACAACAGCACTATTAAGATATTTACATATGTAGTCGCAAAAAAGATGAGTTAAAATAATTAATAATTATCATGTTACATGATTAGGTTAACAGTTTAGATATCCAATTATCTAACCTCTTATAAAAAATTGATTGAGTATAATTAAAAAGGAATAATTATGACAACAGTGCAAGAAAAAGCCTTAGCTATCAGTAAACAAATGCATGGCAAATTTGAAATAAATGCTAAAGTCCCGGTTAACTCTATGTCGGATTTGAGTGTGGCTTATACCCCTGGAGTTGCTGCAGTGTGTACTGAAATTGCTAAAAATCCTGAATCAGTTTATGAGTATACCAGCAAACGCAATCTGGTTGCGGTTATAACTGATGGTTCAGCGGTATTAGGGCTAGGAAATATAGGGCCTGAAGCAGCAATACCCGTCATGGAAGGCAAAGCGATATTATTCAAAAAATTTGCTAATGTTGATGCCATTCCATTATCACTCAATACGCAAGATCCTGATGAGTTAGTTAAGCATATTGCAGCATTAGCCCCATCTTTTGGCGGAATTAATCTTGAAGATATTAGCGCGCCAAGATGTTTTGAGATTGAGAAAAGATTGCAAGAAATATTAGATATCCCTGTTTTCCATGATGATCAACACGGCACAGCTATTGTTGTTTTAGCCGCGTTATATAATGCTTTAAAAGTGGCGGGTAAAACAATTGAATCGGCCAAAGTTGTTATTAACGGCGGTGGAGCTGCTGGTTTAGCTATTGCCGATATGCTTTTAGCGGCAGGTGTTACCGATCTAAAAATCGTCGATAAAATTGGCATTTTATCTGAAGATGATCAAAGCCTACCACCTCATCATTTAGCGATAGCCAAAAGAACAAATAAATCAAAACAAAAAGGTACACTTGAAGATGCAGTAAAAAATGCCGATGTTTTTATTGGCGTATCTGCACCTGGGGTTTTAAAAGCCGATTGGGTCAAAACCATGGCAGAAAAATCAATTATTTTTGCAATGGCAAATCCGACACCCGAAATTTTTCCTGATGAAGCAAAAGCCGCTGGCGCTTACATTGTCGGAACAGGGCGCAGTGATTATCCAAATCAAATTAATAATGTACTGGCTTTTCCAGGCATCTTTAGAGGTGCACTTGACGCGAGAGCCAAAAATATTACATTAGCCATGCAGTTAGCGGCAGCTAAAGGTTTAGCCAACATTATTACACCCGATAAATTATCTGTAGAGTGTATATTACCCAATGCTTTTGAACCTAATGTCGCCAAAGTCGTGGCCGAAAGTGTGAAAAATGCGGCTAAAAGTGAATAAGTAATAGAGGATCAATAACTAAACTTAACAATCAAAACCTACTATCAAAATAATTGGGTAGTAGGTTTTTACCATTAATAAGTTAATATAATCAGTCTATTAATGATTTAGCATGAATGATGAATATGAAGTATCTTTTTAATCGATTAACACTAAAAATTAAATTAATTAGCTTAATTTGTTTGGTATTTATACTATCGGTTATTGCCCAAAATATTTATATTGTACATGTTGTTAATGACGAATATTTAATGCATTCACGTCAAGGGGTTGAAAATATTGCTAATATCATCTCAACATCCGATGACATCATCCATAAAATGCAAACCCCAACACCAGAACATTTAGCCTCCATTCAAACTATTGCTGAACAAGCACGGATAATGACTCAAGTCGATTTTGTGGTTATTTTTAATATGCAAAGCATACGCCTTTCCCATCCAGATAAAAACAAAATTGGGCAACTTATTGTTGGCGGCGATGAGCAACCGGCATTAAAAGGCGAATCCTATTCATCCATTGCTAAAGGAACCCTAGGCGATTCAGTGCGTGCTTTTAGACCTATTTTCAATCAATTACACCAGCAAATTGGGGGGGTTCTAGTTGGACAAACGCTAAAAAAAATTAATCATTCAGCAGCCAAAACCAGTCAACCTATTTGGTTATCATTAGTCGCATCATTAATCATCGCCATTATCTTAGCGTCTTTACTTTCCCGAAACATAAAAAAAATATTATATGGACTCGAACCATTAGAGATGGCTCACTTATTTGAAGAACGAAATGCAATTATACGAACAGTTAAAGAAGGTATTGTGGTTGTTAATCGTGAAGGGCTGATAACCCAAATCAACGACGAAGCGAGAAGAATATTACGTTTACCAGATAGCAAAGATAATATTATCGGCTATCCAATTGCAAAGATTATTCCCAATACTCGATTGTGTGATGTCATGATGACAGGTATTCCTGAATATGATTGTGAACAAAACATCAATGGCGTTGTTATTTTAACTAACCGAACACCATTATTTGTAAAAGAATCACTTGTTGGCGCGATTGCCTCATTTAGGGATATGACAGAAGTACGACAATTAGCCGAAAACCTAACGGGGGTGAATCGTTATGCTGATGCATTACGTTCACAATCTCATGAATTTAATAATAAATTACATGTTATCTATGGGTTAGCCTTTAATGATAATAAACAAGAGTTAATCGATTATCTTGAAGAGATAATAGGTAACAAACAAGCCGAATCTAAGTTAATTAGTCAAACAATAAAAGATCCTATTATTGCGGGATTTTTAAATAGCAAATTTAGTCGAGCTCGTGAGCTCGGTATATCATTATCTTTAAATGTTAAAGGTGAATTAAAACTCATCCCGAATATCTCTGTGACCCACAGTTTAATTACCATTCTTGGCAATCTCATCGATAATGGATTAGATGCTATTCAATTTTTAGATGATAAACAGATCATTATTAATTTAGTGATAAGTCATGAAATTTTTGAAATTGAAGTCATTGATAATGGTGAAGGTATTGCACAAGAAGATATACAATATATCTTTAACAAAGGCTATTCAACCAAAGGAGATAACCGAGGTATAGGACTTTATTTAGTATTAGCTAGTCTTGATGAACTTGGTGGGCATATTCAATTGTGTGATCCAATTAATAAAAAAGGGGCTTGTTTTAAAGTATCATTACCACTTTGTGAACTTTATAGAGAGAAAGAGTAATGGTTGATGTATTGATTGTTGAAGACGATCCAATGGTGGCGGAGTTAAATAAAAAATACCTACAAAGGATGACAGGATTTCATTTAATTGCCAATGTGAGTAATGGCGAACAAGCACTCCATTTTATTCATGACAATCATATAGATCTTATTTTACTCGATGTCTTTATGCCTAAACTTAATGGGCTTGAGTTGTTACAACATATTCGTATCAGTTATCCACAAATTGATATTATTATGGTGACAGCAGCATGTAATACCAGTGATATCCAAACAGCATTACGTTTGGGCGTAATTGATTATATTGTCAAACCATTTACCTTTGAACGTTTAAGAACTGCACTTATTTCATATCAAGAACGAGTACGTTTATTATCGTCATCAAAAATACTTAATCAACATCAATTAGACGATCGTATTTTTGCCAAACCATCGATAAACCATAAAGAGTTACCCAAAGGAATTGATAGCCAAACATTAAAAAAAGTCCGTGAAACTATTATTCACTATAATCATGAATTTTCGATGAGCGATATTGTCGAGTTAATACCATTATCGCGCATATCATTAAAAAAATATCTTGATTACTTAGAAGAACGTGAAGAGCTTGAAAGTCATTTGACCTACTTATCCATTGGTAGACCAGTAAAACGTTATACTTATCAGAATTAATTTGTGATTATTTTTAATTAACATATTGATTATAAAATAATAACAGTCAAGAAATAAAAATTATTGATTATTATTATTGATGGTTTATTATCCTCATTTTTAAAAGGATTTTTGAATAAACCATGAAACTCAAATCAATTTCTTTATTAATCATCACAGTATTTAGTGCCAATCAAGCACAAGCTTATAACTATGTCGCTTCTTCTGATGTCATTTTACCTTTTAACCAGATTAATGAACGTTATTTCATAACTAACAGTACTACTAATGCGGTTAATATTAACGTTTCTGACGGTTTGACTGTTAATAGTGATGGTTCATTTCACTTAGGTTTTAGTGGTAAAACCGATAGTGAAACAGCTTCACTTGCCGCAGGTGATATCAATATGAATATCAATGGTAACTTTCAAATTCATAATGATACATGGATTGGTAAATTTGATACAAAATTCTTTACTCAATATTTAGGGTTGCATAAAGATTATCCATATAACCCTATCAATCAAGACATTAACGTTCATGTAACAGGCGATATTAATGTTGAATTAGGTGCAGATAAAGAAAGAGGCGGACTCATGATTTTGGCTGGTAATGTCATGGGAACAGGCGTAAATACGACAGGTAAAACCACCGTAAAAGTAGATGGCGATACCAATATTCGAAGTGGCGATAATCATTTAGCCGGTACCGCTCTAGCACCAGCTAAGTTAATCACTCGTAGCTTTAATTTAACTGGTGGTGATATTGAAATCATCGGAGCAAAAACAGTACTAGAAACGACCAATAACGATATCAATAAGTCTTCTGTGACCATAGGTAAGACCGGTAAAATGATCATTATGCGAGGAGGGACTGTTGATGCCAGCCTTGGTGGTAATTTCAACGTGATTGATCAAGGTATTTTAAGTGCTAGCCGAGGTAATGGTTTTGTCAAACTAGCATCAAATGGACAAGTATATATCGGTAAAAATGCGACAATCGAATCCTCTAAAGGCTCTCTTTTCATTAGTGATCAAACTAACCGAACATCACAATTAAATATTGATGGCATTATCAGTTTTGGGATTTCTGATACCAAACAGATTAATGAAATTAATGGTGATAATGTTAATGTTAATACAACAGCAAAATTTTCTGCAACAGATGACTTTTTAAAGAACGCATTTAAATATACCTCTTCTGAAGCTAATGCCACCGTATTATCAGCAAATAATTCTTTGAAAATTGCTAATATTCAAAATAATGAAACAAAAGCACTTATTCAAAACATTTATGGCGATCTGAACTTTAAATTAACAGGCAATGAGTTAAAATTTGTTAACGCGACTAATGTCACTGACTTTAGTAATGCCGCTCAAACAAAAGCTGCTGCTGATCGTCAAATTTCCCGTTATTATCAACAAGTCGGTACTAATTCAAAAAATGTAGCAAAACGATTTGCACAAAATGTAGCTAAAGTTTCGTATGAATCATTCTATAATCCGACTAAGAAAGGCAGTGTTATTTCTGATAAATCGTTAGCTGGCGATTTAAACTGGGCAATATTAAGCGCAATAGGACGAGGTAATTTAGCTATTGAAAATCGTGGCACGAGTTTACAATTTAATCGCACCTTAGCTGGATTATATAATAATAATCAGGGTTTACACTTGTCTGAAATTGCACTTAACAACTTCAATTACACGAAATCAATCTTAGACAAACAAGTTGGACAATATTTTCAAAATAAAAAATTAGTCAATAATGATGATAATTTATGGATAAACCTTACCCATCATGATGAAAATACCGATAACCATGATGGTATTTCTGGTTATAAATACTCTTCTAACGGATTTATGATGGGATACGACAACGAGTTGCTAGATAACCTACTAGTAGGCTCAGCAATCGGTTATTCGTCAGGTGATTATAAAAATAAAGCAGCTTCATCCAATGATTCAGATATCAATAATTATCAAATTCAGCTTTATTCTACTTATAAATCACCAACAAATATCATTGCATCAACTTACGCCGGCTACTCTTATGGAAAAAACCGATTAAAAGCAGACGACAATCACAATACTATCAAAGAAAAATTCCATAGTAATACGTGGAATATTGGTAGTTCGATTGGTTATGACTGGCAAAGTACTGATCAACTAACATTAACACCTGCGATTGGTTTAACTTATGTGCATACTGAAAATAGCGCACATGATGTCAGTTATAACAGTATTGATTTAGTTAAATATGCTAAATCATCTAACTCATCATTATTGATTCCTGTCGATTTAACAGCGAATTATTTAGTTTGGCAAAATCAGGATAGTCAATTATTGTTAACCGCAAAAACAGGTTATGCATTTAATTTGAGTAATGATGAATTTGATAGTGATATCACTATTAATGGCATTGATAATTTATCTAAAATGCGTGCCTACTCATCCAACCGTAGCAAAAATCAATATAACTTTGCTAGCGGCATCACCTATAAATATAATTTAGTTGATGTAAATATTAATTATCAATACTTTGGTGAGAGTAAAAGAAATTCAAATTATATTACGGCTCTTACAAAAATTAGTTTTTAATCACTGAAACTAACCAGACAAAGATGATGCTCTACTGTTTTTTCAAAAAAGAGCATCATCAAATCGACATAGCAATAATTCTCTATGCAGTGATCTCATCTAAAGAAAGATTAAAACTCGGTACAAAAACATCTAAAAAGTAATCCATTTCAGGGCTGCTTCGCTCAGATAAAGTTTTTTTAAGGCGCTGTTTTGCCAGTTTAAACTCGTTATTACCCGCACTTAACTCTTCAATTGTTTTAAGATATGCACATAAAGCATCAGCTTGTTTCACAATGCTTTTTTCTTCTTCAGTATAAAAATCATCATCAATTAGGCATCTAAAATCGTCTTGTAACTCTTTGGGTAACATATTAATGAGTTTATTTTGTGCTATTTTTTCAATTTTTTTATATTCAACCGTTATTTGTGGATTGTAATATTTGGTTGGTGTGGGTAAATCGCCCGTGATAACCTCTGATGCATCATGATACATAGCTAATAATGCAATTCGTTCCGGATTAACATTACCATTAAATCGTTTATTTTTAATAATAGCTAAAGCATGCGCAACAAAAGCCACTTGCAAACTGTGTTCAGATACATTTTCAGTTCTCACATTACGCATTAAAGGCCAGCGATTAATCAATTTTAATCGTGACAAATAAGCAAAAAAATGACTAGTATTCATAGGGAAAACTCTTTCTGATTTAAAAATAAAAAACGCTTCCATTACTGTATGGAAGCGCTTATTAGATAAATAAATGTATTTAAATTTTTAAGCTAAAACAAGTTGCTGCGTACCTAAAGCAAGTGGAACAGTTTGCTCTTCGGTAAAAGTGACATATTCCCACGCATCTTGTTTTGCTAATAAAGCTTGTAATAATTGATTATTTAAAGCATGACCAGATTTATAACAAACGACTTCGCCAATCATATTATGGCCACACATATATAAATCACCGATAGTATCGAGCATTTTATGACGAACAAATTCATCTTCAAAACGCAAGCCATCTTCGTTAAGGACTTTATAGTCATCAACCACAATTGCACAATCTAAACTACCACCTAAACACAAACCTTTTGATTGTAATGCTTCAATATCACGCATAAAACCAAATGTTCTTGCTCGGCTAATTTGACGAATAAATGATTCAGACGAAAAATCCAACTGATAACGTTGTGAACTACTATCAATTGCCGGATGATGAAAATCGATAGTAAAATCTAATCTAAACCCATTATATGGTCTAACTTCAGCCCATTTGTCACCATTTTCAACGCGAACAGTTTCTTTAACGCGTAAAAATCGTTTAAGTGCATTTTGCTCGGTAATACCTGCATCAAGCAGTAAATAAACAAACGGACTTGCACTACCATCCATAATTGGGATTTCAGGCGCATCAACTTCGATAATAATGTTATCGATGCCAAGACCTGCTAGCGCTGAGTTAATATGCTCAACAGTTGAGATACGAACGTTATCTTCATTCACTAAGCATGTACAAAGCATAGTATCACGCACTGATTTTGCATCCACCGGAAAATCAACATATGGATTCAAATCAGTACGACGATAAATAACACCTGTATTTTCAGGCGCAGGGCGTAACGTCAAAGTAACTTTTTTGCCGGTATGCAAACCAACACCTGTTGCTTGTATTGTCCTTTTTAATGTTCTTTGTTTCACTTTACACCTACTATTCTATTTGTTTCTATTGACATTAGACAATAAAAAACCAAATAAGTTCAACACTAATTCGCTTGCTTACGGATAAAAGCAGGAATATCTAAAATTTTATTTTCTTCAAGAGGAGAAATGCTTTGCTCATTAACCACTTTAGCTAATTTCTCTTCTTGATGTCCTAAATTACTGCTTTGACCAAATAGCGAGTTTTGTGAAATTGGTTTAGCAATTTTAACTTCTGGACGCTTATCCATACCAATGCCTGTTGCAACAACAGTAACTCGAATTTCATCTGACATATCAGGATCAAAAGTTGTCCCGACAACAACAGTGGCATTATCAGAAGCAAATGCTCTGACTGTACTACCCACTGTTTCGAATTCTTCTAAGCCAAGATCTAAACCGGCGGTAACATTAACTAAGACGCCGCGCGCACCAGATAAATCAATATCTTCTAATAATGGGCTAGAAATGGCCATTTCAGCAGCTTCTTCAGCTCGATTATCACCACTTGCACGACCTGATCCCATCATGGCATATCCCATTTCTGACATCACTGTTCTAACGTCGGCAAAGTCCACGTTGATATGACCAGGTTTAGTAATTAACTCTGCAATACCTTGTACCGCACCTTTTAATACACCATTTGCTGCCGCAAAAGCATCTAATAACTTAACGCCTCTACCCAATACTTTTAGTAATTTATCATTTGGTATAGTAATAAGTGAATCAACATGCTTAGCTAATTCAGCAATACCTTGCTCAGCAAAAGCCATACGCTTTTTACCTTCAAAACCAAATGGTTTTGTCACTACAGCAACGGTCAAAATACCTAACTCTTTAGCGATTTCAGCAACGACTGGGGCAGCACCTGTTCCTGTTCCACCACCCATTCCCGCTGCGATAAATACCATATCAGCGCCTTCAATAGCACTACGAATGACCTCACGATCTTCCTCGGCAGAATTTCTACCCACTTCAGGATTAGCACCAGCACCAAGTCCTTTGGTTACATTGGTACCGATTTGGATAGTTTGACCTACCTTAATTCTTTTTAATGCTTGTGCATCTGTATTTGCCGCAAAAAATTCTACACCTTCAATATGTTCAGCAATCATGTGTTCAACGGCGTTACCACCGCCACCACCAACACCAATAACTTTAATGACTGCTGCTGGTTCATCATCTGCAACCATAGGCTCAAACATAACTTATCTCCAATTATACGATCTTAGAACATTGTACAGATAACCGTCTACAATGTCCACGAAGTTCTTGAAATATATTAGCTAAAATTCTTTTTTAAACCAACCGGTCAAACGTTTAGCTATCCCTTTTAATGATGATTTGTCACTATCTTTGCCATCATCATTTAATAAACTCTGTTTCCCATAGTGTAATAACCCAACTGTCGTTGAACAATAAGGTTTTTGTACATAATCAGTTAGGCCCGAAATATTTAAAGGCTGACCTATACGCACTTGATTTTGAAAAACTTTTTCCGCACACTCAACCATACCTTTAATTTGAGCTGCACCACCAGTTAATACAATACCGGCTGCGAGTTGATATTTGACATTTTGTTTTTTTAGTTCGTCTTGTAGCGAAAGTAATTCTTTTTGAACTAAGGAAAGAAGTTCAGAATAACGAGGTTCTATGACATCAGCAAGTGTCTGTCTTTGTAAAGAACGAGATGGTCTACCGCCGACACTCGGTACATCGATGACTTCATCTTTACCAATTAATGAACCGACAGCACAACCATAGCGAATTTTAATATTTTCAGCATCCATTGGTGGGGCACCAAAGGCATAAGCGATATCGCTAGTAACAACATTTCCCGCATAAGGAATGACAACAGAATGACGTAAAGCACCACCTGTATACACCGTCACATCCATTGTACCGCCGCCCATATCAATAACACAGACGCCTAATTCCTTTTCATCATCAGTCAATACTGCATAACTCGATGCTAAGCCAGAAAAAATAAGCTGATCAACTTTTAAACCACAACGTTCAACAGCTTTTACAATGTTTCTAGCCATATCATTATGGCAAGTGACTAAATGCACTTTAGCTTTCATACGTACGCCAGACAAACCAATCGGATTTTTTATTCCTTCTTGTAAATCAATGGAATATTCTTGGGCAATAACATGTAAGATTCGATGTTCATCTAAAATTCTGACTGATTTTGCTGTATGCACCACATTTTCAACATCTTCGGCGGTCACTTCCTCATCGGCAATTGGCACCATACCAATTTCATTTTGACAACGAATATGTTTGCCAGAAAGACTTAAATAAACCGAAGATATTTGGCAATCTGCCATTAGCTCAGCTTGATCAACAGCACGTTGGATTGATTTCACCACAGATTCTAGATCGTTAACACCACCTTTATCAACGCCTTTTGATGGGCAGTGCCCTACACCAATGATATTAATAATACCATCGGGAAGAACCTCACCAACAAGAGCAAGTACTTTTGATGTACCAACTTCTAGTCCTACAACCAATTTTTTTTCTGTTGCTTTCATACTTCAGCCTTTATTTATTCCTTACTGCGCTATTTTTTCTCTTTGTACTGAAATACCATTTTCATAACGTAAATCAGCGACCGTTATTCTTTCATTTGTTGGTATTCTTGATTGTATTTCAGGAAATAATTTCATAAATAGTTGATAACGCTCTTCGATGTTTTCACTTCCTAACACCAATTTTATTTCCTGATCTTCAACACATATACCAGCAATACATTGTTTTACCATCAGTTGCCAAGCATTTCGCTCATCGGATATTGCCGCGTCAATCTTTAATGCCAACTGATTATTAGCCAGTTTTTTAGATAAATTATCTAATTTATAATATGTTTCGAGTACTGATTTTGCTTTACCTTCAGGTCCATATAGCCTTGGTAATTTTAAATCGTTAATACGATCCAAAGGTACACTAAATACAACGCCATTTTCATCAAGTAAAAATAAATCATTCCAATAAAATGCCGGTTTATACTCTTCGACATGAACAATCAATCGATCCGGCCACTGTTTTCGTACACTGGCATGCTTAACCCATGGAAAGCGCATGACTTCTTGCTGAATATCATCAACATCTTGTCCAATATAAGTATTTGGTAAACCTAAACCTAAAATCGCTTCCCGAAGGTCATTTTCCGTTGTATAAGTATGTTCTCCGCTCAATGTTAACTGAGACAATACCATTTGTTCTGGATCATCCATCCACTCTTTAATACTTTGCACAATCCAAGTGCTAATTAAAATAATCATAATAAAGAACAAAAATCCCATGAATTGTTCTGTATTACGAAAAATAAGCAGGCGCCTTTTTTTTCTTTCTTCTCGTCGATGTGCTGCTTGCCTAACTTGTTTCATAAAAATAGGGCCATTATATAGTTGCCAGTTTTAAAATTCGTGTAACTAGTTCACTAAATGACCAACCGTATTGCTTGGCTGCCATTGGCACTAAACTATGATCTGTCATACCTGGAGCGGTATTGACTTCAAGTAAATAAGGATTTTGATTATCGTCAAACATAATATCTACCCTTCCCCACCCTCGACATCCTACTGCTTTATAAGCATCAAGGGCCAATTTACGAATTTCCTGTTCTTTATTTTCGGGTAAACCGCTTGGGCAAAAGTATTGTGTTGAGTCAGATAGATACTTTGCATCATAATCATAAAATTTGGTAGCGGGTTTAATGTAAATTGCGGGTAAAACTTCTTCACCAACTATTGCTACTGTAAATTCCGGTCCAGATAAAAACGACTCAACCATCACCGCATCATCATATTGAAAAGCAACATCTATAGCATCTTTCAATTCAGAGATTTCATTAACTCTTGCCATCCCAACGCTTGATCCTTCATGAATTGGCTTTACAAATAGCGGTAAACCAAGTTGTTTAACAATAGACTCAACATCAACAGGTTGGGTTTTATTAACCATAACATAATTGGCAACCGGCAAATCCATTGCTTTCCAAATTAATTTGGTTTTTAATTTATCCATTGTCAGTGCAGATGACAACACATCACTGCCTGTATAAGGAATATTTTGATAAGTTAAAATGGCCTGAACAATACCATCTTCACCTCCACGTCCATGCAGTATGATGAAAGCTTTATTAAAACCTTGTTGCTTTAGATCCGTAATAGCATGGTCTTTAGTATCAATAAGATGGGCATCAATCCCACTGGCCAATAATCCGGCTAGCACTGCACGACCAGATTTAATCGACACTTCACGTTCCGCAGAGGTACCACCATATAATACAGCTACTTTATCGTTCATGATTATTATACCTCTTTTGAATATAATTGAGCACTGGCTAATTGTCGAGCAATACGACCTACACTACCAGCACCTTGTGTTAATAATAAATCCCCACCTTGCAATAATTCCTGCATAATCTCAGGTAGAAGATCTAAATCGGAAACATAAATTGGATCAACTTTACCGCGATTACGAATCGAACGACATAAAGATCGACTATCCGCTCCCGCAATGGGTTGCTCACCGGCGGAATAAACATCCAACATAACCAGCGCATCGACTTGAGAAAGAACTTGCGCAAAATCATCAAATAAATCCCGAGTTCGAGTATATCGATGGGGTTGAAACAACATGACTAATCGACGATCGGGCCAACCATTTCTTGCTGCCTGTATTGTTGCATTAACTTCACTTGGATGATGACCATAATCATCCACCATCATAATATCGCTGCCATTGACATGCGGGAAGACCCCCAATAAATCAAACCGTCTACTGGTGCCCGCAAATTTAGCTAAGGCATGAATAATTGACTCATCGTCAATACCATCTTCAGTGGCAGCAATAATTGCAGCAGCTGAATTTAACGCATTGTGTTTTCCTGGTGCATTTAATTCTATCTGTAAATCTTCATGATTTGGTCGGCACACCGTGTAATAGCTGATACCTTGTTCCTGACGATAATTTTTAATGACCACATCCGCTTCTTCACTAAATCCATAAGTGATAATTTTACGCCCGACAATAGGTAATAAATCACGATTAAATGGATCGTCATAACACATTATTGCTAAACCATAAAAAGGAAGATTACGTAAAAACGAGATAAATGTCTGTTTAAGATTTTCGACATTACCTTGATAAGTATCCATGTGATCAGGTTCAATATTGGTGACAATCGATACCATTGGTTGCAAATGAAGAAATGAAGCATCACTTTCATCTGCTTCGGCAATAAAATAACGGCTGCTACCTAATTGCGCATGTGTGCCAGCTGCTTTAACCAATCCCCCATTAACAAAAGTCGGGTCAAGTTTTGCTTCAGCATAGATAGCTGTAACCATGGCTGTTGTTGTGGTTTTACCGTGTGTACCGGCAATGGCAATACCATAGCGAAAACGCATTAGTTCGGCTAACATTTCTGCCCGTTGAATAACTGGAATACGCGCTTCACGTGCCGCAACAACTTCTATGTTATCTTGCGAAATAGCTGAAGATATCACAACAACACTTGAACCGAGTATATTTTCGGCCGCATGCCCAATAACAATTTTTGCACCTAATGTCTCTAAATGTTGTGTTACCGCGTTTTCAGCAATGTCCGAGCCACTAATTTGATAACCTTCATTAGCCAAAACTTCGGCAATTCCTCCCATGCCAGCGCCACCTATCCCAACAAAATGGATATGTTTGACACGTTTCATTTCGGGAATAATTGCTCTTAATTCAGCTAATTCCTTCGTATTCACAATCGAACTCCTAATTATACTGTTTTTATTTACGTGTTATGCCTTAACTTTATTGAGTATTCTATTATGCTTATTATTAATGAACTCAATAATTGATATGTCATAACGATATTATTAATCTTAAACATCTCAAGTAAGATGATTACATCACATTATATAAAAAATTAATCATTTTACTACTGAACACAAGGTTTGAGCCACTCTTTCTGTCGAATTCACAATGGCTAAACTTTTAGCCTTAACGGCCATATCTATTAACTCCGATCGATTTAAATTTTCAAGTAAATGAGAAAGCGATGCAACATTAAAATCGGGTTGCTCAATAATAGTTGCAGCACCAATATCGGCTAAAGATTTTGCATTCCAATATTGCTGGCGATCTTTATGCATAAATGGCACGAAAATCGCCCCTATACCGACCACTTCAATTTCACTTACTGTTAGTGCTCCACTTCGGCAAATGACAATATCTGCCCAATTATAAGCCTCGGCAACATCAGAAATAAATTCAGTAATTTTATTGTTTGTCATATCACAATCTTGATAAGACTGAGAAACTGATTCTAGCATTCCTTTTCCTGTTTGATGCCAAACTACATATTTATCGGACAATTTGGTTATCACTTTAGGCACAATATCATTAATCACTTTAGCACCTTGACTACCGCCCATTATTAATACTCGAATTGGACCTTGTCTATCTTTCAATCTTTCACTAGGATCAGCTAGTTGCAATAAATCATTGCGAACCGGATTACCCACTACCTCAGCATGGGGGAAAGCAGTAGGAAAAGCTTGAAGCACTTTAGTTGCAATTTTCGCTAACCATTTGTTAGTTAAACCAGCAATACCATTTTGTTCATGTAATACAATAGGTATACCTAAAGTTTTAGCTGCAATTCCACCTGGACCTGATACATATCCCCCCATACCAAGCACTACATCAGGACGATAAGCTTTCAAAATTTTTCTTGCTTGCAAAACCGCTTTAACAATTTTATAAGGTGCTTTTAATAAAGCGCTTATTCCTTTTCCGCGTAAACCTGATATTTGGATAAAATCAATATCAATTCCATTTTCAGGAACTAAATGCGCTTCCATTCTATCTGCTGTACCAAGCCACCTAACTTGCCACCCTTGTTTCATCAAATAATGCGCAACGGCAATACCTGGAAATACATGACCGCCTGTGCCACCAGCCATCACTAATAATTTTTTCATTATTTTATTGACCTTATTCTTGCTTGTGCTTGTTTTTGTCTAAACTCATAGTCTATTCGCAGTAATATAGCAACAGCAATGCTCATTACAATAAGACTTGAACCACCGTAGCTAATAAATGGTAATGTTAACCCTTTAGTTGGTAACATGCCTGATGTTACGCCTATGTTAACGAAAGTTTGAAAACCAAACCAAATACCAATTTCACAAGCTAAATAACCTGAAAACTGCGAACCATCATTAAGTGCTCTATATCCAATAGCTAATGCTTTAAATGTTAGAAAAAATAACAACATCAATAAAGCAACAACCCCAAGATAACCATACTCCTCAGAAATAATAGAAAAAATAAAATCTGTATGACATTCGGGTAAATAGCCCAATTTAAGAATTGAATTGCCCATTCCTTGACCAGTAATACCACCACTACCAATGGCCATCAATGAAGCAACTAACTGATAGCCCGATCCTGTTGCGTCTTGCCAAGGATCGAGAAAGGTTAATAAACGGGTTAAACGATAAGCTTCATATAAAATCAAACATATCACAGCACCAACACCCGTCAACAAAATAGCAATAAATTGCCACAACTGAGCACCGGCAATAAATAAAATACCAATGGTTACCATAAACAGCACAATAACGGTACCTAAATCGGGTTGTTTTAAGAGTAGAATTGATAAAACAGCCATCACCACCATAGGTTTAAAAAATCCCCAAAAACGATTTTGCACTTCATCCGATTTGCGTGATAGATAGGCTGCTAGAAAAATAAATAAAGATAATTTGGCTAACTCAGCCGGTTGGAAGTTAAAAACACCTAATGGGATCCAACGTGATGCACCATTGATTGAAGAGCCTATGCCTAATACAATCACTAACATAATAATGGCAACAATTAAAAGAGCGGTACTAAATTGTTGCCAGCGCTGCATAGGAATATACAATGTTACAAACATTAAAAACAGGGACATAGCCAACTGAATTAATTCGCGCTGGGTATAGAAAAAAGGATTAGTTTCACTAAATGACATCGATGCCGATGTCACCATAATCAAACCAAAAATCATTAAACCAAACACTGTCCAGAGTAATGAATTATCAAACGGTATATTTGGATTTACCTGTTTTTTTATCCAAAAAAACGTCATTTTTCACTCCTTTGAGCATATTGCTTTGCCAGTTGAGCAAATTGATTACCTCGCTCAATATAATTTTTAAATTGATCTAAACTGGCGCACGCAGGGGAAAGCAATACCACATCATCCACCTTAACTTTATTCGCGATCAGTTGCATTGCATCTGCCATGGTTTCAGTCACAGTAGTTTTACTCGGTGCTAATTTTGCAAGTAATTGACGGTCTCGCCCAAAACAAAAAACCTCAATCTGGTTATTTTGTAAGTAAGGAATCAGAGGGGTAAAATCGGCAGATTTTCCATCACCACCTAATAGTAAATATAACTTACCTTGGCACACTACACTATTTAACGCTGCCTCGGTGCTTCCAACATTGGTCGCTTTTGAATCATTAATCCATTTCACACCATTTTGTTGATATACCAATTCAAATCGGTGAGCTAAACCTTGAAAGGTAGCTATGGTTGCTAAACTTGACGTTCTGGAAATACCTAATCGATCACTAATAGCAAGCGCAGCCAACGCATTTAAATAATTATGACGCCCAATTAGTTTCATCTCTTTAGTCGATAAAACCACTTCATTTTGTGCAATTAAATGTTCACACTTATTATCTAAATGGTAATCGCCTTTATTTACCCCAAATGAGACACAATTTTGCTCATTAGACGCAGGTATTGTTAATTTATCATCTTGATTAAATACGCAATACTTTGCATTATGATAGATGCGTTGTTTAGCTTGAGCATATTGCATTAAACCTAGCGGATAGCGATCCATGTGATCTTCGGATATATTTAAAATCGTCGCTACAGTTGCTTGTAAACTAAAAGTTGTTTCTAATTGGAAGCTTGAAAGTTCAAGCACATACACATCAACATTTTGTTTTAAAAGTGATAATGCCGGCTCACCGATATTACCACCAACACCAACCTTAATACCTGATGATTTAACAATATCACCAACCAATGTTGTGACGGTTGTTTTACCATTGGCGCCGGTAATGGCAACTACTTGCTTATTGGCTTGCTTGTTAACCTCGCGGCAAAAAAGTTCTATATCGCCTATAATTTCAATACCTTGGTTTGCCGCTTGTTGTAATTGTGGCGTAGATAAAGCTATACCTGGACTTGCGATAATTAAATCAGCATCTAACAACCAATCAAGCTTTAGATCACCTAAATGGTATTCAATACGGCTGTCTAATAGTTCTAATCCTTGTGGCTTTAAACGTGTATCAATCACTTTTGGAATCACATTTTGAGCAAGAAAATAGTCCACACAAGAAAGCCCTGTGATGCCTAAGCCAATAATAACAACGTTTTTGCCCTGATAGCTAATCATGATTTAATCCTGATCTTATTAATTAACGTAATTTCAACGTTAATAACCCAATTAATACTAACATTAATGAAATAATCCAAAAACGAACAATCACCCGAGGTTCCGGCCAACCTTTAAGTTCATAATGATGATGTATTGGCGCCATTCTGAAAATTCTTTTACCTCGTAATTTATAAGAACCAACCTGTAAAATTACCGATAACGTTTCAATAACAAATATACCGCCCATTATCAGTAATAAAAATTCTTGGCGTAATAATACTGAAATGATGCCAAACACACCACCTAACGCTAAAGACCCTACATCGCCCATAAATACCATAGCCGGATACGTGTTGAACCATAAAAAGCCAAGTCCAGCACCGACGATTGCAGTGCAAACAATCATGAGTTCTCCACTGAATTTAATATAGGGAATATGTAAATAAGCAGCAAAATTAACATTACCGGTAGCCCAAGATACTAAAGCAAAACCTGCTGCAACAAATACTGTTGGCATGATGGCAAGTCCATCAAGTCCATCCGTCAAATTAACCGCATTACCGGCACCAACGATGACCACATAGGTTAGCAAAATAAAGAATAATCCTAATTGTGGCATCACATCTTTGAAAAAAGGAACAACTAATACGGTTACCGCCGTATCTTTACCATAAGCATAAAGGCCGAACGCAACAATTAAGGCAATAACTGATTGCCAAAAGTATTTCCATCTAGCAATAAGGCCCGCTGTATTTTTACGAATAACTTTTAAATAATCGTCTGCAAAACCAACAATACCGTAACCAATTAAAACAAATAAGGTTACCCAGACATAAGGATTACGCAGATCTGCCCATAAAAAAACTGAAATCGAGATTGATGCCAAAATGAGGGTTCCTCCCATTGTTGGCGTCCCTTTTTTGCTTAAATGCGATTCGGGCCCATCATTACGAATGACTTGACCAATCTGCAATTTTTGAAGCCAATCAATGACCTTTTGCCCCATAATTAATGAAATAGCTAATGAAGTTAACAGCGCTAAGATGGCCCTGACCGTTAAATAAGAGATAACATTAAAAAAAGTAAAATATTTAACTAAATGTTCTGATATTAAAAACAACATAATTTTAATCCTGAATCAACATTGTTCGATTTGAATTTTTTCGATGAGCTCTTCCATTTTAGCGCTACGTGATCCTTTAACTAGTATGGTTAAAATTGGATGCTGCCGTAGTAACATTAACAGATAATTCACTGCATCTTGTTTATGATTAAAATGGTGGCCGACACCACTATACTGGCTAATAAATTGACTTAAATTACCGACACTAATGACACAATCAAGTTTTTCGTGATGAGCAAGTTCACCAATTTGTTGATGATATTTTTCGGCATCTTCGCCTAATTCAGCCATATCACCAACAACTAAAATTCGATAACCAGGTTGCTTTGCTAAAACCTTAATAGCTGCCGACATTGAACCAACATTAGCATTATAAGCATCATCCAAAATTAACTGGGTTTGATTTAATTGTATTGGAAACAATCGACCTTTTACCGGTTTTAAGGTAGCTAAACCTTGCTTTATTTGATTAAACGTTGCGCCTACAGAAATCGCTAAAGCTGACGCCGCAACCGCATTAGAAACATTATGTTCACCAATCAAGGGAAGTTCTAGTGCACATTGACCATTAGGTGTATGTAAGATAAATGAAGTGGTCTGAGCGATTTGAATATTACTGGCATAAAAATTAGCCGATGGATTAGATAATGAAAAAGTCCATACCGTTTTATTACCTAATGAATTAAACCACTTATCACTACAGCTATCTAAATTGATGATAGCAATACCATTATTCGCTAATCCTGCAAAAATTTCACCTTTGGCGGTTGCCACTCCATCAAGCGAACCAAAGCCTTCAAGGTGCGCCTGCGCAATATTATTAATTAGAGCACTTTGGGGTTTAACAATATTAGTTGTATACGCAATTTCACCAATGTGATTCGCGCCTAATTCTATTACTGCATATTGATCTTGCTCAGTTAGACGGAATAACGTTAATGGTACACCAATATCATTATTAAAATTGCCCTGAGTATAAAGTGTCTGACCACAATGTTGTAAAATTGCGGCAGTCATTTCTTTAACCGAGGTTTTACCCGAAGAACCTGTGAGCGCAACAATTTTAGCATGACTTAACTGACGAACCGCCGCCGCAATAAGCCCAAGTGCAATTTTTGTATCCTTAACGACAATTTGAGCAATAGCATTATTGTCAATTTTATGATCAACAATAACCACACTAGCGCCTTGTTCTATTGCTTGTTCAACAAAAACATGCCCATCAAAATGATCACCCACTAAGGCAATAAATACTGCATTTTTGATAATGTTTCTGGAGTCTGTACAAATAGCATCAATCATCATATCTTCGTTTAAGATATGATAAGATTGACCATTTATGACTTTTTTGATTTGTTTAATTTGTAATGGAATCATGATTGATTCGCTACTCCTAAAAGCTGTTTCACTGTTTCTTGATCGGAATAGTGATATTTGGTTTTACCTACAATCTGGTAATCCTCGTGCCCTTTGCCTGCAATTAATATTACATCATTAGATTTAGCTTGTTTTAGTGTATAAGTAATCGCTTGTTTTCTATCAGGGATGACTTTTACATGGGTACCATCATGTAACCCTTGTTGAATATCATGAATAATGTTCATTTCATCTTCAGTGCGTGGATTATCATTAGTTAGTACAATTTGATCAGCAAATTGTTCAGCCACTTCAGCCATTAATGGGCGCTTTCCACTATCTCTATCACCACCACAACCAAAAATCACCCATAACGTTCCTTTGCAGTGAATTCGGCTAGCTTGTAACGCTTTTTGTAATGCATCTGGCGTATGCGCATAATCGACAATAACTGTAGGACTATTTTTTTCGTGTAGAACTTCCATTCGTCCACAAATTGGTTTAAGAAAAGAGGCCATATTCACAACAGCAAAAAATGGGTAATCTAGTGTTAATAAAGTTGCAATAGACAAAAGTAGGTTAGAAACATTGAATTCACCTAATAAACGGCTATTGATAATGGCATTTCCCCAACTTGACTCCATATGAATTTTGGCGCCTTTATCGTGGTATTCAATCATCGATACGCCAACATAAGGTATATTTAATGCTTTTAAACGACGTAACGATTTAGGCTGGCAAGATACCGCTGTCACCTGTGTCAGTTTTTCAATCCATCGCTTGCCATATTTATCATCATAATTAACAATTGACTTGCCCGAATTTAGTACTTGCTTTTGCTTTTCTTCTGGAGTGAATAATGACCATTTTGCTTTCGCGTATTTACTCATAGTTTTATGATAATCAAGATGATCTCTACTGAGATTGGTAAATACGGTTGCGGCACAATTTAAACTTTTAACGCGGTCCATGGCTAAACCATGTGAAGAAATTTCCATTGCTACAACTTTGACATGCTTTTTCACAAAATCGGCTAATAAAGTTTGTACATCGATAGCTGATGCAGTGGTATTGGTTGATGGCTCGAGCTGATGATTATAAATGCCATTACCAATAGTACCTAAAATAGCGGTTTTTTCATTTAATAACGTAGTACATTGAGCAATAAGTTGTGTCACTGTGGTTTTACCATTAGTGCCTGTTACTCCAATCACTGACAATTTTTTGGAAGGTGAATGATAAAAATCATTAGCAATCATCGACAAACGATGTGACAATTGAAAAATACTGATTTGTGGTATTACAGACTTATCATCTTGCTTAAGATAATTAATTTTTAAATTATTCGATTTTCGATTAGTTTCAATAAGTATCGCAACGGCACCTGCCAAAATGGCTTGTTCAATAAAATTACGACCATCTACGGCATGCCCTTTGATCGCAACAAACACATCGTTTTTTTCCACTTGACGACTATCGATACGTAAATGATTAAGCGGAAAATCGGCTAATTCTAATTTGCCAGTTCCACCTAATAATTCAAATAATGTTTTAAATGTGCTTGTAGACATCATTTACCACCTGTTAATAAATAATCATTTGCCCATCAACTTGACGATCTGGCTTCACATTCATTGTTCGAAGAACCCCCCCCATAATACGGCTAAAAACAGGTGCGGATACTGAACCACCATAATATTGACCGGCTTTCGGGTTATCAATAACGACAACTAATGAATATTTAGGACCGGTTGCCGGTGCAATTCCTGCGGTATAAGCTAAATATTGATTGACATAGCGTCCACCCGATAATTTTTTTGCAGTACCCGTTTTAACGCCAACACTATAACCAGGTACCGAAGCTTTAGTTCCCCCACCTGTCACAGCCACAGCTTCCATCAATTGCACGACTGTTTTAGCTATTTTTTCTTGTACTACGCGTTCACCTTTAACCGGTTCTGTAATTTTTAAGATAGAAACAGGACGATATATACCGTAACTACCAATAGTTGCATAAGCTCTTGCTAATTGTAACGGTGTGACACTTAAACCATACCCAAATGCAAAGGTGGCGCGCTCAATATCTGCCCATTTTCTGGTACGATCAGCAGCAATAGATCCACTCACTTCACCACCTAATCCTAATCCCGTTGGCTGACCTAAACCAAAACGACTATAAAATTCAACTAACTCGCCTGGCTGCATTTGTAATGCTAATTTACTGACCCCAACATTACTTGATTTTTCTAAAATGCCCGCTAGATTTAATGATTTTTGATACGACACGTCTTTAATTTCATACCGATTCACAAAAAATGGTCGGGTATCAATGATAGTATTTACATCTGCAATTTTTTTCTCTAAAGCTGCCATAACAACTAATGGTTTAACTGTTGAACCAGGTTCAAACGCATCAGTGACAGCTCTATTACGTAATAAATTATAATCAATAGAGGAACGATTATTAGGATTATAAGACGGGCTCGTTGCCATCGCTAAAATTTCACCTGTATGCACATCAATTAAAACAGCTGTTCCACTATCGGCTTTATTAAATTCAACCGCTTGACTTAATTCGCTGTACACTAAAGATTGCAAGCGTTCATCAATACTTAACGTTAAATCGGATGCGGCTTCACTATCAGTTCGTTCTAACTCTTCAATAACCCGACCAACTCGGTCACGTCTTACGACTCGTTGTCCTGATTCACCAATTAACCATTTATTGAAGCTTTTTTCTATCCCTTCAGAACCCCGTTCGGTGCCGTTATCGTCGATATCGGTTAAACCAATTAACTGCGCAATATTTTCAGCAGCTGGATAATAACGTTTGGATGTTTTAGCAAACGAAATACCCGGTAGTTTTAACTGTTTTAAATAATCCGCTATTGTTGGTGTAATTTGCTTAGTTAAATACACAAAACGCATAGATGGATTACTCAATTTTTGCTGTAAGGTTGACATTGATATATTGAGTGTTTTGGCTAAACCTTGCCACCTAATATCATCAGCCTTGACACCACCTTTTTGTACAACAATTTTAGGATCCGCCCACACATCAAACATTGGCACACTCACGGCAAGCGCTCGACCATTACGATCAGTAATCATGGCACGCGGTGCATCCATTTCTTGATGGCGAATGGATCGTTTATTACCTTCAGCAATAAGCTTATCTGGTTCTATTATCTGCAATATTGCCATTCGAATAATTAAACACACAATAGCAAATATAATAAAGCCATAGACGATATAAAAACGGTTAGGTGTAAAAAACTGTTTTTTGTTCGGTTTATTTGCTTTGTTTGTTTTTACAACCTTTTTAGTTTTATCTTTATTATTTTTCACTACAGGTTTCATTATTTACTCTTTATCACAATAACGGTTTCATTTTGAGGCGTCACATATGACATACCCAATTGATTTTTAGCTTTATCTTCAACACGTTTCGGATCGGCAAGTACATTTTCTTCAATAACTAAATTACGCCATTCGCTCTCTAAAACATCTTGTTCTAGTAAAAGTTGCTCACGTTCAAATAGTTGCTTACGAACTTGTTGCGTTGTGATTAATACGGCTCCAGCTGTAATAATGATAAGTATAAGTAATAATAATGAAATTTTTTGATGACCGAGCAAATCACCAACAATTAAGCCAAATAAACTTTTACTTGGTCGCTTTTGATTGTCGATTTCAGCATAAAAATTTTCGCTATCATTTGCTTGATTACTGTTCATTTTTCCTTTCAGCTACCCTTAATATTGCGCTTCTTGAACGCGGGTTGTGATTAATCTCATCCATACTTGGTTTTACCTTGCCAAGTGATTTTAACTCGGCACCACCATATTGTTTAATTTGTTGTTCAGTAAGTGGTAATCCTGCTGGCAACTCAGGTCCTTTACTCTGTTTGCTAATAAATTGCTTAACTATTCGATCTTCTAAAGAATGAAAACTAATTACGGCAAGCCGTCCTTGGTTGGCAAGTATCGACAAACTGGCGTTCAATGCTTGTTCAACTTCTTCAAGTTCGCTATTAATATATATACGAATTGCTTGAAAACTCCGTGTTGCTGGATGTTTATGTTTATCTTTTTTAGGTGTTGCTTGTTCAATTAAATTGGCTAACTCTAATGTGCGAGTAATCGGCATAATTTTGTTTTTTTCGACAATAGCTCGCGCAATACGTTTAGCAAATTTTTCTTCACCAAATGTTTTTAATACCCATGCTATATCGGCTTCATCACTATGTAATAGCCACTCACTTGCTGTCATGCCCTGATGATTATTCATCCGCATATCGAGCGGACCATCACGCATAAACGAAAATCCTCTTTGCGGATCATCAAGTTGCGGAGAAGAAACCCCAAGGTCCAATAAAAAACCATCAACTTTACCAAGTAAGCCTAAATTATCAATATATTGATATACATTAGAAAACTCACCACGAATAAAGGTAAATCGCGGATCAATTATTTCACTCGCTGCCTGTTGAGCTTTGGCATCGCGATCAATGGCAATTAATCTTCCTTCATTACCTAGATGATTTAAAATTAAACGAGAATGACCGCCTCGACCAAAAGTTCCATCAACATAAATACCGTTTTTTTTTATATTTAATGCTGCAATAGCTTCATTTAGTAAAACAGTTGTATGTAGATAGCTCATTAGTCTTGTACTCTATTATTTAGTTAAATCGTTAAATTTTTTAAATTATCGGATAAGTTTGTAATATCAGCCGACAGCTCAGCAATATCTTCACTAATTTGTTGATACCAGATGACTTCATCCCAAATTTCAAATTTATTAGATTGACCTACAAACATGACATGTTTTTCTAATTTTGCGTATGTGCGTAATGTAGGCGGTAATAGGATCCGACCTGAATTATCCATAGGGCACTCAATTGCATAGCCTAGTAATAATCGTTTTATTCGACGCTCTGACTCAACAATAGTAGAAAGTGTTGATAGTTGCTTTTCAATACTTTTCCATTCAGAAATTGAGTAAAGTGACAAGCAAGAATGATATAAACCAATTGTGCAAACCATGCCTTCAGACAAAGCATCACGATAGCGAGTAGGAATAGCCATCCGCCCTTTACTATCTAAATTGACTGAAGTTGCACCACTGAACATGAAAGCACCGTTTTCTTTAAATTTTTATTATTTTTTTATTGATTAAAATCAGATGGTTAAATAATTCTTACTTTTTTACCACTTAAACCCACTTTTTACCACAAAAGTTACAAAAATAATAGGTATTTAATCAATTAATTTCGCGAATATTCATAAAAATAAGTGCACGCTATTTTTACTAAAAATAACTTCAGCTTTGAATATTTAAAATATTCATTTAAATCAATTGGTTAAATGATTTATTTTTTAAACGTTCATACTAACAATAGAAAAAATATGATTAAGAGATGATGTGAATAAAGTAATGAAGTTAAATATTACTCATAATGGATGAGTAATGATTGAGGCTTTAAAGAAAGATTGTGGCCGACATAAGTCGGCACAATCAATAGGCTTACGCAGCAGTCCAAAATATGGTCACATTAACTTTATCTTGCTGTAAAATTGCTCTAACTGGCATTTGGTTAATATCTTTACCTTGTTCGGCTTGTTCTAATACTGACATTTTACTATCACCCACTAAATGTAGATAGATATTGTGACTATTTAAAATAGTAGGTAGCGTTAAAGTAATTCGATCTAAAGGCGCTGTTAATGGTGTCATACCGATAACTTTACGGCCTGATTTCATATCTAAACCGGCAGCTAAATTCGCAGCGCCAGGGAATAATGACGCAGTATGACCATCTTCCCCCATACCTAGAATTAATACATCAAATGGCATTGGTACTTTGTCTAACTGTTTTTCAGTAATTGACGCGCCATCAAATGGATTATTACAGCTATTTTTTAAACCGATAAAATTAGCCAACTTTGCTTTATTTTGTAATAAGTAAGTCATGACCAATTTTTCATTACTGGCATCATCAGTATCATCAACCCATCTATCATCAACCAGAGTAATAAATACACGGCTCCAATCTAAATTTTGCTCACTAAGAGCAATAAATAAAGGAATAGGCGTTTTACCCCCCGATACAGCTATCGAAGCTTGTCCTCTAATTTGAATCGCTTTGGTAAGTTCATTCACGATGTGTGAAGTCAGGTCTTCAACTAATAACTCACTTGTTGCATATTTATTTAGTGTAACCATATTGGATATTCCTTTTATTCAAATTCATGCCATGAATAGCCATCTTTAGTAATTAAAGCGACTGATGCAACCGGTCCCCAAGTACCAGCTTGATAAGTTTTTGGTGTGTCATTATCAGCATCCCATGCATTGATAATAGAATCAACCCATTTCCAAGCAGCTTCAACTTCGTCACGATGAACAAATAGTGCTTGTCGTCCTCGCATCACTTCAAGTAGCAAGCGTTCATAAGCATCAGCACGATGTTGATGGAAAGTTTCACTAAAACTTAAATCAAGCTTAGTTGTTTGTAAAGTATGGGTACTATCTAACCCTGGCACTTTATTAAGAATTTCAATATCCATACCTTCATCAGGCTGTAATCGAATGGTTAACTTATTTTGTGGCAGCTCAGGATAAGATTCACTAAACAAATTCAGTGGTAATGGTTTAAAATAAACAACCACTTCTGAGCATTTGCTTGGTAAACGTTTACCAGTACGCAAATAAAAAGGGACTCCCGCCCACTGCCAATTATCAATATCGACACGAATAGCCACAAAGGTTTCAGTATGGCTGTCCGGGGTTGCACCATCTTCTTCTAAATATCCCGGTACATTAATACCGTTAACAAATCCTGAGGTATATTGACCTCTAACAACTTTATCACGAATATTGGTTTTATTAATTGGTCTAAGTGCATTAAGTACAGCGATTTTTTCATTACGCAAGCTATCATCACCAAGATTAGATGGTGGAGACATTGCAATCATAGTTAAAATCTGTAATAAATGGTTTTGTACCATATCACGCATTTGACCAGCTTTATCAAAATATCCCCAACGCCCTTCAATACCGACTTGCTCAGCAACAGTAATTTCAACATGATCGATTGAATTTCGGTCCCAAAATGAGGCAAATACAGGATTTGCAAAACGTAATGCTAATAAATTTAAAACGGATTCTTTACCTAAATAATGGTCAATACGATAGACTTGTGACTCATTAAAATATTTCGCAACAGAATCGTTAATTTCACGCGATGATTGTAAATCGGTACCGAGTGGTTTTTCCATAACAATTCGGTTTTGGATTTGATTTAATCCCGCTTCAGCTAAACCTTGGCAGATAGTACCAAACGCACCAGGATGCATGGCAAAATAAAAAATAGTTGGTCTGGTTTGGTCAAGTTCATCCTTTAATGCGCTAAAACCAGCAAGATTATTGACATCTAATTTATGAAAATTAAGTCGTTGACTAAATCGTTGCCAAATCGCGTCGTCGATAGGTTCTGGCATAAAAGTAGCCAATGCTTCTTTGGCTACTTCGCAATAAGCAGCATGATCCCAATCAGCACGACCTACGCCTAAAATTTTAGTCTGTTTTGGCAACTTACCATATTTTTCCAATTGATATAAAGACGGTAATAATTTACGTCTCGTTAAATCCCCTTTAGCACCAAAAATAACTAAATCGCAAACTGGGATATCAGACATAATTTTCTCCTAAAAAAAGCATATTATCTATTTTATTACGTTGTCCTACCTATGTACACTCAGTTAATGGAGCTAATCATAATAATAGGTATTTGCCTTATTTGATACGAAAACAAAAGGTCACCATGAAGGCGACCTTTTGCGTGGATTAGTAATTGGGTGTTACCCAATTGATGGATAATTTATACGCGCACAAAATCCATATGCACTAATTTTGGTTTGAATGGATGACGTTGTACTGCTTGTACTTTTGCTTTAACAGCTTTACCGTCAACTTCAATAGTTAATACTTCAGAATAAAATTCTGGTTTTTCTTGCATATTAAAAATGTGGTTGTGATCAAGCACAACAGAAACTGCTGCTTCACTTCCACCATAGATAATAGCTGGGAATTGACCAGCGTGACGCAGGCGGCGGCTCGCACCCTTACCATGCTCTTTTCTAACTTCTGCTTTTAATGTAAACATTTTAATTTCTCTTAGTAATTTCAAATAAAAACCAATTACAGGCGACCCAGTAATTGGCTATCAAATAGTTGCTTAAAAAGCGTTAGCGATTATAAAGCGTTCTGCAATTTAACGCAATCAAATAATCATACTACTATTAATCAAAACCAAGTATCGATTAAGTTTGTAATACGAATTTACCGTTTACTTTATTAATTCTATCTTAAAACCATAAGACACTTTTTCTGTTGGCGAAAGTTTTAAAGGTTGAGTAATACACGCAGTTTCGACACAAACCATAGATTGATATTCATCATCAGCAAAATCAGCCATTGCTTTTGCTTTATCTACCCATGGATTCCATGTTACAACATCGGTCGAATGATTATTAGTTAACTCAATAGTACGTTGCCCATCTTTAATGATTAACTTATTATCGGCATGGGTGTAAATACGATCGACTTCTTGATTGAAAGTCAGCTGACCTACAGTAGTGGGTTTATTTTCATTTGCTAAACGTTCTTGATAGCTGTCTCCTAAACCTTTAACAAGCACATTGTTAATATTATCTACACCAAAATAGGTATGTAATGCACTTGTTGCTTCAAAATCGCCTTGGCAAGTTAACGTGACTTGGCAAGTATTACCAATATGAATCTGTAACCAAACGTGAAAAGGTTTTGAAAAAAACGGCTCAGTTTGTTGATTATTGGTTAACGATAAAACAAGATCAACGCCATCATTATCTTCGTTGCATGAATCTAGAGTCCACTGCACTATACGGGCAAAACCATGCATAGGATCACCTAATTTACCAAACCAAGGCCAACAAATAGGTACGCCACCACGAATAGCGGTACCTTTTTTAAATACGGCGTTGTTACTTAACCAAACGACTGGTGCAGTTTCAGTTGTCGGTTGCCAAAATAATAGATGCGCACCTTGTAGTGAAACCGCGGCTGTACAAGTTTGGTGATTAATGACTAAAATAGGTAATTCACCATAGGTGGTTTGTTTAACAGATGGGCTTAAAGACTGAGATTGTTTAGCACTATCCAATAGTTGTTTTAAAATACTCATAATTACTCCTATAATGTTTAATCTGATCGACAATCAATGTCATAAACTAAATCTAAAATTGTTTCTATTTTACGCTTTTTCACCACATTCTAGAAATAGAATAAAGGTAAAAAAGCTTTTTTTAATAAATACGAGTAATATAGCCAGCTCATTTAAACTTATTCTGCGTATTTGACAAAAATTTATGGAAAAGCATATGTTTGATTATAAAATTCCGCTTAGCTTATATATTCATATGCCTTGGTGTGTTCAAAAATGTCCTTACTGTGATTTTAATTCACATACGGTGAAAAAAACACCTGATTATCAAGCTTATATTCAACATCTTATTGAAGATTTACGGCAAGATGTCAAACTGTGTCCTGATCGCTCAATTCACTCTATTTTTATCGGTGGAGGCACGCCAAGTCTATTTTCAGACGAATTGATTAATCAGTTATTAATCGACGTTAATAAAATTATTCCAATAGACAGCGAGGCAGAAATAACAATTGAAGCAAACCCAAATTCTGTTGATGTAGAAAGGTTTAAGGGTTATCAGCAAGCAGGAATTAATCGTATTTCAATTGGCGTGCAAAGCTTTCAATCGGCTAAACTAGTAAATTTAGGACGCATACATAACCCTGAAGAAGCCATAAATGCAGGTACTCTTGCTCATAACCTAAATTTACATAGTTTTAATTTAGACTTAATGCATGGCTTACCGAATCAATCCATTGATGATGCATTGTATGATTTAAAGCAAGCCATTAAGCTAGCCCCCCCGCATTTGTCTTGGTATCAACTAACTATTGAACCCAATACATTATTTGGTTCCAAACCACCAATCTTACCTGATGACGATAACCTATGGGAAATTTATCAACAAGGGCATCAACTTTTAACTCAACAAGGCTATCAACAATATGAAACCTCAGCATATGCCAAACCCGGCTATCAATGCGAACATAATTTAAATTATTGGCGTTTTGGTGATTATTTAGGGATTGGCTGCGGAGCGCATGGTAAAATTACCCAATCGAATGGCAAAATTACCCGGACAGTAAAAACACGTCACCCTAAAGGGTATTTAGAAGGTCGATATTTAGAACACGCTTATCAAGTAGCGTCGCAAGATCTACCCTTTGAATATTTTATGAATCGTTTCCGATTATTTGAAGCAACGCCCAAGCACGAATTTGAACAACGTACTTTTTTACCCTTGCAATCGGTAAGTAAGCAGATTGACCTTGCCATAGAGCAAAATTATTTGATTGAACATAAACATAATTGGCAAATAACCGAGCGCGGTAAGCTGTTTTTAAACTCATTATTGGAGATCTTCTTATAGATAACACAATAAAAAATAATGAATTAGTGACGAGAATAAAGCGATTTACACTTACTTAACAAGATAGATACAATCTATTTAAGCAATCATTTAGTTATCTTTACATACATTTTTTAAAAAAAGGCGCATACTAACACTCGACAATGCATTTATTTCATTGTTTTCCTATTCCTTATGTTTTCCCAATAACCATGTTATTGGGATTTTTTTTGCAAATTTGTTCAACTGATTTTATTTATATTTAGAAATAAATTGTTTTAATTCATCTAATGTCGATGTCCCTTCCATTGGACCTTTTTTAGATACAGCTAGAGCACCGCTCGCATTCGCATAGCGCAAAGCCTGTTTGACAGAATATCCGGCTAACATCAAACTCACAAAGGTTGCACCAAAACAGTCACCCGCTCCAGTTGGATCAATGACGTTTGTGGCAAAACCGTCGACATGAAGTGTGTATAATTTATTTTTTTCATCGTGACCATAGTAGTCTGCACCATTACTACCTTTTTTCACCACAATATGTTTAATTCCTTTTTCGAGTAATGAAAACATGGTTTGTTGTTCACTCTCATCATGGCTATGGGCAAAATAACTAACCTCGCTTTCGCTTGGTAAAAATATGTCGGTATATTCCATGATATAATCAAACGATTGCTCCATTTCCTGAATATTAAACATCTCCTTACGCAAATTAGGATCAAACGAAATTGTGCCGCCATTTGTTTTAATAATATCAAGTGCTTTACGCATAGCATCAATGGCGCGAAAAGAATAAAGTGAAGAGCCCATAACGTGTAAATGGGTACAATCTTTTAGTAAACTTTCATTTATATGATTGAACGAAAGTAGACCACAGGCACTATTTGGGATATTAAAGATAAAATCGCGTTCATTTAAGTCTTTATAGGTTACAAATGCACTACCTGTATTAGCTTTATAATGCGAGGTAATCCCCTCAATAATCACACCATCTTGTTTTAATCGCTTAGTGCACATGTGACCAAAAGCATCTTTGCCAACACAACCAAAAAAAATAACTGGAAAACCTAATTTTGCAACTTGATCAGCAAATATTGCTGGTGCGCCACTGACAAAAGGTCCGACAAACTCACCCGGTTCGTCAAAACGTTGGTTTTTCTGTTTAGCTAAAAACTCAACTAGCAATTCTCCTATAGTACAAATCTTAAATTGCATATTACATCCCCTTTGCATTACGATAGATCACGCAAAATTTGTTAACCACATCTTGTTTAAAATTAGAATCTAATAATTGTTGATGATATTCGGTGACAACTGGTCTTGATAATATAACCGTATCTAAATGCTTTAGTTTTCCGATACTGTGTTCATCATTCATTACCAAGCGTTGAGGTAAAAGGCCAATAGTATGGTCAGCATTTTTAAATATTTGTTGATATGTTTTTTGTTGATCAATATTAGCAATAATTAAATGATTATTAGCATTGATAGCTGCCAATTCGACAATAAAATGGGTAATAGAAAATTGGTTAACAACCTCAGTTAGGGCATTATTATTTTGCAAAATATTACCCTCTAAAAGCACCCCCCCCACTAATATGACTTCGGCATCTGAAAACTCCTTAACCAATTGAGCATTTTGAATATCATTCATAATTAATTTTAAGGATTTTTTATTATGCAAAAAAGGAATGAGTTTTCGAATTAAAGTGCCATGACCTAAAAAAAGTGTATCGCCATCATTTATATAATCTAAACAATTTTTAACGATATCGATTTCACTGATATTTAAATTGATATTACTATAATTTACAGAGTCGAAAGAAGTTTGGTTAGCCAAACTTTCAGGTGGAATATAAATTGCTCCACCAAAGGATCGTTTTAAATAACCTTGTTGTTCTAAATATGTTAAATCTTGCCGAATGGTAACATTAGATACTTGAAGCTTGTCAGATAAGTCATCTACTTTTACTTCACCTTGTTTACGTACGATTTCGGCAATATCTAACCTACGTTTTAGTAGGGCTGAAGACGCTCTAGCCAAATTTTATTTCCTATATAACTGATAAATATCTAAAGATGATAATAAAATTTATCATACAAGTGGTCAACATCAATTAATGTGAAGAAATTTATCCTAAACATGAATCAATGTTAATTATCGCGATTTAGTAGTCTTAAATCAGCCTTGACCAGTTAAACGTTAAAATGCAACTTTAGCAACAAGTTTATCTTGTTCGACATATTAAAATCTATTTTTGTGATCCACCTCACGCTATTAACACTAGTATAACTTTCGTTTTGCAATCATAATTTAAAAAAATAACTTTCAATTCGAAAGTTAAAAAATTAAGTAGTTAATAAAAATTTTAGGAGAAGTTATATGTCAATTATTTCTAGCCACAATATGTTAAAAAAAGCGCAAAAAGAGCAATATGCCGTACCCGCCTTTAACATTCATAATTTAGAAACAATGCAAGTCATTGTAGAAACAGTTGCTCAATTACAGTCCCCTGTGATTTTAGCAGGAACCCCAGGAACCTATAGTTATGCAGGAACAGAAAATATTGTCGCTATTGCTTATGAGTTGTCGAAAAAACATAATGTTCCTTTAGCGCTTCATTTAGATCACCATGAAGACTATGATGATATAACAGCCAAAATCAATGCAGGTATTCGCTCTGTGATGATTGATGGTTCTCATTTTCCATTCGCTGAAAATGTTGCCATTGTTAAACGTGTCGTTGAATATGCTCACCGTTACGATGTCAGTGTAGAAGCAGAATTAGGACGACTAGGTGGCGTTGAAGATGACTTAGTTGTTGATGCTAAAGATGCTTTATACACTAATGCTAAACAAGCAGTTGAATTTATAGAAAAGACAGGTATTGACTCACTGGCAATTGCAATTGGCACTGCGCACGGTCTTTATAAATCAGAACCCAAACTAGACTTTGATCGTTTATCGGAAATACGTTCAATGGTCGATATTCCACTAGTATTACATGGCGCATCGGGCGTGCCAGATAAAGATGTACGTGAATGCATTAAACGCGGTATTTGTAAAGTCAATGTAGCGACAGAATTAAAAATCGCGTTTTCTGATGCCCTCAAACAATATTTTATTGAACATCCTGATGCAAATGACCCTCGTCACTATATGAAACCAGCAAAAGCAGCAATGAAAGAGATCGTCAAAAAAATCATCACAACATGCGGATGCGCAGGAAAATTATAGAGGCTAAGCATGATGATCTATACCTTAACACTCAATACCGCCATTGATATGAATATTCGTTGCCAAGGGCTTTATCCCAATTGTGTCAATCGTACTTCGCATACGGAATATAGCCCAAATGGTAAAGCTATCAATGTATCGATTGTATTACATAAATTCAATAAACCAACCTGTGCTTTAGGTTTCTTTGGTGGTTTTTCGGGTAAGTACATTGTTGATGAATTAACTAAATTGCAACTTGAAACCAAACCTTGCTTTATTGATGATATCACGCGTATCAATGTTTTTGTCAACGATGGGCATAATGAATATAAACTGGTGGGGAAAGGACCGTTTGTTCCTGATAACAAAAAAAGTGAAATGCTAGCGATTATTAGTTCGTTAGCCAATGACAGTTATTTAGTGATCAGCGGAAGTCTGCCAAATAATATTGAACCAGATTATTATCAGTCTATCTTAGATTTATGTCTGTCCAAAAATATCCAAGTCATTCTTGATATTAGTCATCCCAAATTAAGTGAATTACTAAAGTATAAGCCATTATTAATTAAACCTAATGACGATGAACTAAAAGAAATTTTTGGACTTGAAACCAATACCCAACAGCAAATCATAACCGCACTTGAGGCTGTTCATTTAAAAGGCGCACAAAACATTTTATTAACAATGGGTGACAAAGGCATGTACTTTTCAGACGGCACGCATATTTGGTTTTGTAATGCGGTGAAAATAAATCTAGTTAGTTCGGCTTGTGCTGGTGACGCATCGCTTGCTGCATTTATTAGTGAGTGGCTTTTTGAACAACAAAATATTGAAAAAGCCATGAAAAAGGCCTCAGCAACAGGCGCTAATGTTGCCGAGTCAGATGGATTAGGTCAATTAGACAAAATTGACATTTATATGGGTCAAGTTGTCGTTACCCAAATCAAGTAAATAGGAGAGCATTATGAGAAAAATATTAGCTGTCACAGGATGTCCAACTGGTATTGCACATACATATATGGCGGAAGAAGCCTTAAAAAGCGCTGCCGAAAAAGCTGGCTTTGAAATAAAAGTAGAAACCAATGGCGCAGGCGGTGTTGATAACGCTATTACAGACGCAGATATTAGCGAGGCAATTGGGGTAATTATTGCTGCTGATAAAGATGTCAACCCTGACCGCTTTAATGGTTTACCTGTTATTGAAGTACCTGTTAAAGATGGTATTCATAAAGCTAAAGTACTTATTGAACAAATCACATCAGGCGCTGTTCCCATCCGTAAAGGCAAAAATAACAATTCAGACAAATCCAATTCATCATCTAACCAGATAGAAGTTAAAGAATCCATTGGTCGTCAAATTTATAAACACTTAATGAGCGGCGTTTCGAACATGTTACCTTTTGTGGTAGCTGGCGGAGTTTTAATTGCGTTATCGTTTTTATGGGGGATATATTCAGCTAACCCTGATAATGCTCAATATAATGAATTTGCCGCGTTATTAATGAAAATTGGTGGGCAAGCGTTTGGCATTATGGTTCCTATCTTTACCGGTTTCTTAGCGTACTCTATAGCTGGCCGACCAGGAATGGTTGCCGGATTTGTCGGTGGACTGATTGCTAATATCACCGGAGCTGGGTTCCTTGGTGGGATTATTGCTGGTTTTGCTGCCGGTTATTTAATGCTGTTTGTCAAAAAATTGTTAGATGGACTTCCACGTTCATTTGAAGGGCTTAAATCCATTTTCATTATGCCACTCATTGGCGTATTTGTGATTGGTGCAGGTATGTTTTTACTCGGTGGTCCGATTGCGACAGTAAATAATGCCATGAAGTCATTCCTTGAATCACTGCAATCTGCTAATCCTGTTTTATTAGGTATTGTTATTGGTGCGATGTGTTCATTCGACTTTGGTGGTCCAGTAAATAAAGCCGCTTACGTAACAGGTACCATGTTGTTAGGTGAAGGCAATTTCTATTTTATGGCTGGTGTCTCTGCAGCTTGTATTGCCCCCCCGTTTGTTATTGCTTTTTCAACAACAATCTTCCGCGATAAAGCCTTTACTGAAGAAGAGCGTGCAGCTGGTCTGGTCAATTATATTTTGGGTTCAACACACATTACAGAAGGAGCAATACCTTTTGCAGCAAAAGATCCATTGCGCGTGATTCCAATTATGATGTTATCGTCTGCTATTGCAGCTGTTTTAACCTTTTTATGCCAAATTCAAGTCCCTGCACCTCACGGTGGTTTTTTAGTACTGCCACTGGTCAATAAACCATTTTTATGGGTAGGTTGCATTTTCGCGGGCGCAATAGTTGGCGCTATTTTATTAGGTTTAGTTCGTATTGCACAAAACAAAAAATTAGCCAATAAAGCAACAGTATAATCAACAAATTAGTCTACCGCTCATCAGCGGTAGACTAACAAAATAAGGATAACAAATGAGCGATTTAAAACTTAATGTCAATGATATTTCAATCATAGATGGCTCTTTTTCTAAACAAGAGGCGATAAGAGCGGTATCTGAAAAGATGATTAACGCAGGATTAGTCAAAAATGATTATACTCAAGCAATGTTCGATCGTGATGCTCAAATTTCGACTTTTTTGGGTAATGGTATAGCAATTCCACATGGCACAACCGAAAAACGTGATAGTGTTATCGAAACAGGACTTAAAGTGATTTATTATCCACAAGGTATCAAGTGGGATGAAGATAATAATATTGCTTATGTTGTCGTTGGCATTGCAGCTAAATCAAATGAGCACTTAGATATCTTACGTAAATTAACACGTGCCGTAATTGCAGACGATACACTTGAGCGCATCTTAGCCGTAAAAACACCAGAACAACTATTAGCCATTCTTCAAGGTAATTCATGATAATCACCGAATCAAGTATTCGCATTTAACTCATAGAGGTATCGGCATCTTATTAACAATAGATGCCGTTACTCAACTGAGCACAGTTCGTTTTTGCAATAGAAAATACAGTTCATTTATGAATAAAAATTTTTCAGGCGATTATGGATAATTGTCTTATCTTTTACCATTTCGAATGAAACTAAAAATCCCTGCCAATTAATACCTAAAACAATTAACATCTCGTCAAAGTCATAGTAATAACGCACCTGATCGTCATCAATAGAGTCTTTGAACTTAAAATTATGATTAAACTCATCTGTTAACTCAAACGGATGCCCCATTTTAAAATCAAAGCCTAGATAAGTTAAAATTTGATTAGCTTTATCACGTAAAAACGTGTTCTCCACCACATCTTCCAGTGATAATACTTCAACATGCCCCAAAATATAAAAAAACAGAATTTGATAACCACATACTTTTGCTATTCCAGATATATCCGCATAAATAAAATCATCGATAATTTGATACTCATCTAACGTAAAAAAATAATCGATATCCAGCTTGTTAAAGCTGTTTTTTTTATACAAAGAACGCCGTTCACTATTCAAATTAACGTTTTCCTTTTTTCAAAATAGGGAATTGAATTGTCATCAAATTGCAGATGATTTTCTTTTTAGAATAACTCGCATATCCTCACCAACTGCTGCAACTGAATCAAATTGAAATTGAGGAGCTAGGGATAATTTTTGCAAATTGGGTAAAATACACATATCGTTAGCATTATGGCCTAGCAATTTTGGCGCATAATAAATAATCAGTTCATCAACTAAATTTTGTTCAATTAACGCACCAGCAAGGTGTGCACCTGCTTCAACCCAAACACTATTTATCTGCTTTTGCGCTAAGTTTTCGAGTAAAACGTTTAAATCAATATACTGATTAGCTGAAGGCTCTACAATCAACGATGTATTAGGCATTGCAATCGATAAATTTTGCTTTCGTACAACCCAAGTTTCACCGGGTTGTTGGAAAATATTTTCATCGCCGGTTAGTTGATGTTGACCATCAATAATTACTCTAATGGGTTGTCTAATCTTGTCTACAGGGTAGATTTTCTGTATGTCATCGGGTAATTGGTGATATCTAACGGTTAAACTTGCATTATCGGTCTGTACTGTTTTACGGGTACTTAATATACAACTGGCTTGAGCACGAAACTGTTGTACGTCTTCTCTGGCTTTGTTTGAGGTTATCCACTTACTTTCGCCTGATGCCATGGCGATTTTTCCGTCTAACGAAGCAGCCAGTTTAAGTTGGACAAAAGGTAAGCCTGTGCGCATACGTTTTAAAAAACCTTGATTAATCGCTTCCGCTTGGTCAGCTAAAACACCAACAGTTACCGCTATACCAGCATCTTGTAAACGTTTAATACCATTACCGGCCACGTTAGGATTAGGATCTTGCATAGCAATCACAACACGCTTTATCCCTGATTTGATTAAGGCATTGGCACAAGGGGGAGTGCGTCCAAAATGACTACAAGGCTCTAATGTTACATATGCAGTTGCACCTACGGCATTAGCACCCGCCATTTGCAAAGCATAAACTTCCGCATGGGGTTGCCCCGCTTTTTGATGGTACCCCTTACCAATAATCTGATTATCTTTAACGATAATACAACCGACATTGGGATTAGGTGTTGTAGTAAAGCGACCAAGTTTAGCAAGCTCAATGGCTTGATTCATATAAAGTTGATCGGTATCGTAAGGCGCTGTCATAAGGGTCATTATTTTTGTTGTAATTTAGCAATTTCATTACTAAATTGTTCTATATCATCAAAACTAAAATAAACTGATGCAAAACGTATATAAGCGACTTTATCGAGGTTTTTTAACTCTTCAATAACGTAACTACCAATTAATTTTGCTGGCACTTCACGTTCACCGGTAGCTCTGATTTTTGATTTTATGCGCGTAATTGCATCTTCGATCGCATCAAAGCTAACTGGGCGTTTTTCTAGCGCTCGTTTTATTCCATTACGCAACTTATCTTCATTAAATGGTTCTCGAACTTTATTGCTTTTAATCACATTAGGCATAATTAATTCAGCCACTTCAAATGTGGTAAAACGCTCATTGCACTCAACACATTGACGACGACGACGGACTTGATAACCTTCACCAACAAGACGCGAATCAATCACCTTTGTATCATCTGCATTACAAAACGGACAGTACATAACAATATCCTTATAATGGCCTAATTGATATTACAATAGCTGAAAATAGTGATTTAAACAAGATATGTCTAAACAGCAAAATAAATACTATTGAATTGGTGTTTACTAAAATAATGTATATGTGATTGAATGTAAAAATCGTGAGGATAAATTTAATAGCAAAATAAATAACTGAAATTAGCTAAACCATATTTGATGATAAAGAATAATCCGCCACCGATTGGCAGCGGAACTAATTTTACCAAGATAAATTAATTAAAAAATCACGTAATTTGGCGAAATCATTTGGCATATGATGCGAAAGTAGTGTCATATCTGCACGTTCAGCTAATGCTTTAGGCAGTGGAATTGATTTACCAAGAATATCTTCAACCACCTCTTTAAATTTTGCTGGATGAGCCGTACCTAAAAACAATCCATATTCACCTGCTTGCAGCTGATCACGTAATGCCCGATAAGCAATCGCGCCATGAGGCTCAGATAAATAACCTTTTTTATCTAATTCTCTTACCGTTTGTGAAGCGACTTCATCAGACACCGCCGCATGCCCGAGTGATTTTAACACCCAGCCTTCGCGACGATAAATCTCTTCAATACGAGGCCAGTTATTCGGTTGACTCACATCCATAGCATTAGAAAGCGTAGCAACTGTTGCATGAGGCTCCCACTTTCCAGTTTCTAAATAGCGTGGCACCGTGTCGTTTGCATTCGTTGCAGCAATAAAACGTTTAATTGGTAACCCCATTGTTTTAGCCAATAAACCGGCTGTTAAATCACCAAAGTTACCACTAGGCACTGAAATCACTAATTGTTGACGTTGCGCTGGTGTCAGTTGAGCATAAGCTTCAAAATAGTAACAAATTTGTGCCAGTAAACGACTGATGTTAATCGAATTTGCAGAATTTAATCCAATTAGCGCTTTTAACTCTTCATCATCAAATGCTTTTTTAACTAAGGCTTGGCACGCATCAAAGTCACTTTTAATAGCGATAGTATGAATATTATCGCCCAAGGTGCAAAATAGCTTTTCTTGCAATGGACTAATTTTTCCTTCGGGATATAAAATGACAACACGAATATTAGGTAAATGATAAAAAGCATGCGCCACTGCGGCACCTGTATCACCCGAAGTTGCTGTTAATATCGTAATTTGTTTATCCGCAGCCACTTGCACTAACGCTTGTGCCATAAAACGTCCACCAAAATCTTTAAACGCAAGTGTTGGACCATGATATAACTCTAATGAACCAATATCTGCTTCAACCGATTTGACTGGCGCTGGAAATTGAAAAGCATTATTAACTAATCGATACATATCATCCTGACTAATTTCATCGCCAATAAACGCCGATAAAATTTTGGCGCTACGAGTTATAAAATCCAGTTTTAATAATGCTTCAATTTCATTTTCAGAAAATTTTGGTAATTCTTGCGGGAAAAATAGACCTTGCCCTCTTCCTAATCCTTGTTGCACAGCTTGGGAAAAGCTAACTTGCTGCGAATGATCTTTCAAATTGTACAATTTCATAATATGTTCCAGTTATATTTATGCTGTAATAATTTATTCGTTTTATTATCTATCAACCAAAAAAATAATTTTTTCAATTACGCTTTTTATAGGATTTTAAATAACTCTTGCACCTTGTGTATCTATTTTACAGATATGGGTAAAACCTTCATCATTTTGTAAATAATCACTTTTGAGTAATGCTTCAATTTGCTGAGCAATTTCAAGCTTATCAGCAATGACAAACATTGTTGGACCCGAACCCGAAATACCCGATGCTAACGCACCCAGCTGTTTAACACGTTTTTGCGTCTGATCAAAGTTAGGTAGTAACTGTTTACGATAAGGTTCAGCAATATTATCAACCAACATTGCCGCTGCTAATTTTGGTTGCTGAGTATAACAAGCATGCAAAAATCCACCTACATAGCGACCATGCGCAACACAGTCAGCTTTTTGATACTGAGCAGGTAAAATCGCACGCGCTTCAGCTGTCGACACTTTAATCCCCGGGTAAGCCATTACCCAGTACCAATCGTTAAAGTGCGGAATCGACTCACTGATTGTCCCGATTTCATCAATAATAAGTTGTAAACCACCTAAATAACAAGGCGCTACATTATCATAATGTACACTACCTGAAATTCGACCTTCAAGTTCACCCATCATTGACAACATTTGAAACTCGTTAAACGGTTTATCAAAAAATTCATTTAAAGCAACAAAAGCGCCAACGACAGAACAAGCACTAGAACCTAAACCAGAACCAATTGGCATATTCTTTTCAAGGGTCATATGCACGGGTAACGTTTTACCCATAGCTTGGCAAAATCGTTGCCAACATTGATAAACGATATTGTATTTTGGATCGCGCGGTAATTTTTTTACAAATTGCCCTTTACTGGTAAGAGTAAATTCTTCAGCGGGCGCAACAGTAATACAATCACCTAGCATCGCCCCACTAATGGGGTGAATTGCCGCACCTAAAATATCAAAACCTACACTAATATTTGCCATTGATGCTGGTGCATAAACCGTTAAAGATTGCTGTTTCATTTAGCCTCCAATCTTGCCTGATGTCGTACGTAAAATATCAGCAAAGACACCGGCTGCAGTTACATCATTGCCTGCACCATAACCCCGTAATACCAGTGGAATAGGTTGATAATAACGGGTATAAAATGCCAATGCATTCTCGCCATTTTTCACTTTGTAAAGTGGATCATCACTATCAACAGCTTCGATTTTAACGCTACATTGATTATTTTCGATACTACCAACATAACGTAATACTTTACCTTGTTTTGCTGCTTGCTCGGCTTTTAATTTAAACTCAGCATCAAGTTGCGGTAATTTAGCCATAAATTCATCCACATTACCTTGTGCATATTGTTCTGGTAAAACGGATTCAACATTAATTTGATCAAGCTCAAGCTGCAAACCCGCTTCTCTGGCTAGAATCAATAATTTTCTTGCCACATCGGTACCTGATAAATCATCACGAGGATCGGGTTCAGTAAAACCTTTTTCTTTAGCAAGTTTTGTTGCTTCAGATAGTGACATACCCTCATCAAGCTTACCAAAAATAAAGGATAATGAACCAGACAATATACCTGAAAATCTAATTAGCTCATCACCGGCATTAAGTAGATTTTGTAAATTTTCAATAACAGGGAGTCCTGCCCCAACATTGGTATCATATTGGAATTTACGTTTACTTTTAGCGGCTTCTTGACGTAAACGTAAATAGTAAGCCATTGAACTGGTATTAGCCTTTTTATTTGGCGTAACAACATGGAATCCATTAGCCAAAAAGTCAGCATATTTATCAGAAACTTCACTGCTTGATGTACAATCAACTAAAATTGGATTGAGTAATCGGTTATTCTTAGCAAATTCAATTATGCTATCTAAAGTATAGCTTGTTTCACTCTGTTTTATTTGCTCTCGCCAATTTGTCAGATTGATGCCATCTCGATTAAGTACACCGTGCTTAGAGTTAAATAACCCGCAAACATGCAGATCAACTTGTTTATTTTTGAGCCACTTTTGTTGTCGCTCAATTTGATCAATAAGCGCACCACCCACGCCGCCAACACCAATTACAAAAACATCCAGCATTTTATCGGTACCAAATAACATTTGATGAGTAACTCTTACGCCCATCACTGCAACATCATTATCAACTACAACCGAAATTGAGCGCTCGGATGAACCTTGAGCAATGGCAACAATATTAATATTGGCGCGAGCCAATGCTGTAAAGAAATTAGCAGAAAGTCCACGTAAAGTGCGCATTCCATCACCCACAACTGAAATAATCGCTAGTTTTTCGATGACTTCAATTGGCTCTAATAATCCATCTTTTAATTCTAAATAAAATTCATCACCTAATGCTTCTTCTGCTCGATAGAGCTCTGCTTGTGGTACACAAAAGCTAATACTATATTCTGAGGAAGATTGAGTAATGAGAACAACAGAAATACCCGCGTAAGACATAGCGGAAAAAACACGCGCCGACATACCAACCATACCTTTTAAGCCTGGGCCTGATACGTTAATCATCGCCATATTATTTAAGTTAGTGATGCCTTTTACTGGGGTTGTTGAATCAACAACATTTGCACCGATGAGTGTGCCGGGTGCATCTGGGTTATTGGTATTTTTAATTAAACATGGGATTTGGAATTGTGCAATCGGCAAAATGGTTCTAGGGTGAAGCACTTTAGCACCAAAATAAGACAGTTCCATCGCTTCTTGATAAGACATGGTTTTAAGCAATTTAGCATCTGGCACAATTCGCGGATCACAGGTATAGACGCCATCTACATCGGTCCAAATTTCACAACAACTTGCACGCAAACAGGCGGCTAATACTGATGCGGAATAATCTGAACCATTACGACCAAGCACAACAAGTTCGCCTTTATCATTTCCAGCGGTAAAACCTGGCATTAAAATAATATGATCTTGTGGAATATGCATTTCGCTAATGCGATGTGAGGATTCTGCTATATCGACGGTAGATTCTAGATAACCGCCTTCAGCAATGAGCATTGCGACAGGATTAATTACTGTGACTAAGTGCCCTTTTGCCTTGAGCAACTCTTGCATGATAGCAATTGATAGTTTTTCGCCTCGGCAAATAATTGAAGCGTTAATGCTATCTGGACATTGCCCTAATAAACGAATGCCTTCTAATAATTGCTTGATATTATTTAATTCATCTAAAGCAAAACTTTTCATTTTATCGTAGGCAAAATTAGGGTGTTCTTTTGCGATACCGGCTAATAGATCAGCAAATATTTTTTCAGCATCATAAATATTATTCTGTATATCTTGCCCTGCTACGGTTTTTTCAACCATCGCAACCAGATGATTAGTAATCTTAGCTGGTGCAGATAAAACTGTTGCAGTTTGTTCTTGCTTAGCATTATTTTCAATAATTTCTGCAACTCGCAAAAAACGTTCTGCGTTAGCGACAGAGGTCCCGCCAAATTTCAAAACTTTCATATCACACCTTTACTTATTATCCTAATTTATGCCAATTAAAATTCAAAATACCCGTTTACCTAAACCACTGAATAGTTTTTGAAAACAGGCGTATCATTTTGAGCTATATTATTTTTTTCAAATGCCTATTTTTAAGGTTCTTGAACATGTTTTATATAAACTAAAAACCCGCTTTTTTCAGCGGGTTTTTTATATTTTTTTAAGGAAAAATCAACCCGCCCTATAGTGAATAATAGTGCCTAAGGTGCCAATAATGCCTGAAATGATCATTAACATTGTCATCATTTTTCCTAATTAGTTTTTACTCTAAACAAAACAGCCCGACACTTTCATGTCAGGCTGTTATTTAAAATACTTTTTTGCTATTTTCGTACTCATTAACTACCTTATTCAAAGCTTGATAAAGAGTTTTAGCGTCTTGTTTTTTTAACGCTTCATCAAGAATATTAAGATAAGATAGCATAACTTTTTGATTCTCTTCGGCGAATTTTGGTGAAACTTCCTGATCTTCATATAACATGACATAAGTACGCGCAAAACCAAAGATCAAAAAATAAACTGAAGCATTGTTTGGATCTTCTTGAATCAATGTACGCATAGCTTTACGCAGTTTTACATAACTATCTGTACCCGGCAAGCTTGTCGCAAATGTTTTCGTTACTTCAGTAAATGTCATTACCATTAACCTCAATCAAAATTACAAGGGAAAAGGATAGCAATCCATTGACAGAAGTGCAAGTCTATTTTGTTAACCATATCTATTTTTTTAACATTAAACCGCGTCGATATTGTTTATCCAATATCGACGTCAATTATCTATTTAGTTTCTTTATAAACGGCTAATCCAGCAGAAGCTTGAGCAACTGGCATAATTTCGAGTGCATTGACATTAAAATGTGTTGGTGTGTTAACCAGCCATGAAACAGTGTTAGCAATATCTTCAGGTGTTATATAGTCAACCCCTTCATACACGGCTGCTGCTTGTTCATTATTACCATGAAATCTGACATTAGAAAATTCAGTCCCACCACACAATCCAGGCTCTATATTTGTGACTCTAATTTTTTTGCCTAACAAATCTGTACGTAAATTCGCACTAAATTGTTTAACAAAGGCTTTTGTTGCGCCATAGACATTTCCACCTTTGTAAGCATAAGTCCCTGCGACAGAGCCAAGATTAATTATGTAACCAAAGTTTCGTTCAACCATGCCAGGTAAAAGATGGTGAGTCAAATGAATTAAGCCAACTATGTTAGTTTGAACCATTGTTTCCCAATCTTCATAATTAGCTTGATAAGCGGGTTCTAATCCCAAGGCTAATCCTGCATTATTTATTAAAATATCGATAGGTTGAAACTCTTTAGGCAATTGTAACAAGATTGATTCTACGGCATCTTTTTTAGTGACATCTAAAGGCAATGCACAAAAATTAGCACCTAATTCTTCTGCTAACTTTTGTAATTTATCTGCGCGCCTTGCCACACCAATGACTTTATATCCATCATCAATCAATTTACGACAAATAGCCTGACCAAATCCAGAAGAGGCACCGGTAACTAATGCGATATTCATAATAAATCTCCTTATATTCTAAATATTAAATCTGAGTATATTCTTTAAATTATTAAATGAATAGACAAAAAGTGGCAATTAAATAAATAGATTAAGCCGTATTTTTAAAAAAATTTGTTTAAGATAAAAGGATTGTTAAAATATAAAAAAACCCGCTAGTTAAGCGGGTTGATATTTAGCGGTTCATTTGGCTGTTTCTTCAGAAGGCTCTTCATCTTTTAGAGGAACTATCAATGTATCAATATGGGTATTGTTGATAAGCTGACGAGCAGAAGACATTAACTTGCTCCAAAAGTCTTGGTGGTGACCACAAACGACCAAATCAATACTATATTCATGAATAGCTTCAATTAAGACTTGACCAAACTCGCCATTTCCAGAAAGAGTATGTGCAATCGGGTATCCAGCATCATCGGCTAATTTATTCAATGCAAGATGCGCATCTTCAGTAATACGATCTTTCATATCATTCATATTGATATCAACTAAACCAGTGTAAAGATCTGAATAGTTAATACCAACATGAATTAAGGATACTTGAGCATTATATGGTCTAGCCATAGAGACTGCTTTTTCGACAAGAACCTCACTTTCAGGTGATAAGTCAACTGCGACTAATATATGTTTATAAGCCATGATACTTTACTCCTTCTTATTGTTAACGTCCTAGTTAAGTTAAAATCAGTACTCTATTTTTACTACTAAATTAATTTTTGAGCAAGCCAAAAAAGTGAGCCAGATAACAAAATCGATATTGGTAGGGTTAATATCCAAGTTAACGCAATATTTTTAATCGTTTTACTTTGCACACCACCACCATCAACGATCATTGTACCTGCAACAGAGGAAGAAAGTACTTGAGTAGTTGAAACTGGCATACCGGTATAACTCGCAATACCAATAGATAATGCGGTAGTAATTTGTGCTGATACGCCTTGTGCGTAAGTCATACCTTTTTTACCAATTTTTTCACCAATAGTAATAGCGACACGTCGCCAACCAATCATTGTTCCAACCGCTAATGCAGACGCTACAGCAATAATTATCCAAATTGGTGCGTATTCAATAGTTTTAAGTAAATCATCATTTAATGATTTTAAATATTGTTTATCTTGTGAAGAGACATTCGGTTGCTTAGCCACGTGAGAAACCGTATCAGATAAGCATAATAATATACGTCGGGTTTGTGAACGTTGCTCGACGGTTAAGGATTCATAATCATTAATTTTATTGAATAAATTATTAGCAATACCTAAAGTGATAAATGAACGGGAATAATCACAATGGTACTTATTCAGGTCGCCTTCAGGAATACTAGTATCTAAAGCGGGTTGTTTACCAATAACATTCATCAGATCATCATTATGTGTTACAAAGTACTCTTGAATATTATGAATCGCATTACGGGTATTGGTAATTTCATAAGTAGATGCGCCCATATTAACAATAAACCCAGCAGGAGCAATGCCCATTAAGACCAGCATTAATAAACCAATACCTTTTTGCCCATCGTTAGCGCCATGTGAAAAACTTACACCAGCGGCAGATATAATAAGCATTATGCGGATCCAGAATGGTGGTTTTTTCTTACCGTAAAGTTTTTCACGTTGTTCTGGCGTCATAAAGATACGTTCACGTTTTTTACTGCTTTTTTTACTTTGGCTTTTACGAGTCCAATACTTTCGCAGTAAAAAAATCATTAATCCTGCAAGCACAAGCCCAACAACAGGAGAAATAATTAAAGACAAGAAGATTTGTAGCATTTTCGGAATATTTAATGCATCAATAATTGAGGTATCCATAATAAATGCATTTGCAATTGCCACACCAATAATTGAGCCTATCAGCGTATGTGAACTCGATGCTGGAAGCCCAACATACCAGGTACCTAAATTCCAAAGGATAGCGGCAAATAGAATAGAAAACACCATCGCAAGCCCATGTAATGAACTTACATTAAGCAATAAATCAGTTGGTAATAGGTGCACTATAGCATAAGCGACACTAAGACCACCGAGCAAAACACCAAAAAAATTAAACATACCTGCCATAAAAACGGCAAGCTGTTCTTTTAATGCTCTAGTATAAATGACTGTTGCAACCGCATTAGCTGTATCATGAAAGCCATTAATTGCTTCATAAAAAAGCACAAAAAATAGCGCCAAAACTAGTAATACAATGGTGGAAAATTCTAAATCAGCAAATAGATGTAACATAATATATCTTTCTGTTGTTAATAGCGCTTATATTATCCTTGAGAATTAAGCAATGAGCAAAACAATTTTTATATTTTTCGTTTGGCATAGCGAGCAGCTAATACTGCACAAATCATTAATTGAACTTGGTGAAAAATCATCAATGGTAAAATCATTATTCCCATAACAGAAATAGGAAAGATAACGCTTGCCATAGGAATACCACTTGCTAGACTTTTTTTTGAACCACAAAACACAATGGTGATTTCATCTTCTTTATTAAAACCAAGCAACCGTGAACCATACGTAGTAATAAGTAATACAATGGTTAATAACACAATTGAATAGAAAATTATTTGTACCAGTGATAGTAAGCTAATTTCTGACCAAATACCATTTGCCACCGCATCACTAAAAGCAACATAAACCACCAATAAAATCGAAATACGATCAGTTTTAGAAATGACACTTTTATATTTATCTACCCATTTACCAATAAAACGTCTGGATAAATGACCAAGAATAAAAGGTAACATTAGCTTTAACATGATAGATGAAATTGCATCAAGCATACTCATAGAGCCTGATGATTGTGTATTCATTAATAAACCCACTAATATTGGAGTAATAAATACACCCAATAATGTCGATGCCGATGCACTACAAATGGCAGCAGCGACATTACCTCTTGCGATTGAAGTAAACGCAATTGCAGATTGCACAGTTGCAGGTAATACACAAAGGTAAACAAATCCTTGATAAAGTTCTTGTGATAAAAAAGTGGGGACTAAAAAATGCATCATTATTCCCAGTACAGGAAAAATGATAAAAGTAGTGCTAAAAATGAATAGATGTAAACGCCAATTTTTTATGCCAGTTATGATGGCATCTAATGAAAGTTTTGCGCCATGCATAAAAAAAAGCAAACCAATTGCAAAGGTGGTCAAGTATTGAAACACAACTTTTGTTTGCCCTTCACAAGGAAAAAAGCTAGCTGTGATAACAACACAAATCAGTGTTAGCAAAAAAGGATCAATTTTAAAACGTTGTAGTATATTCATGGCGTTGAGTATAACAAGTCAAAAAAAATCGCCACAAAAGTGGCGATATAAATGGGTAAAAATAATTATTCTAAGAAGCTACGAAGTACGTCAGAACGACTAGGGTGACGTAGTTTACGTAAAGCTTTAGCTTCAATTTGACGAATACGTTCACGTGTTACATCAAATTGTTTACCAACTTCTTCAAGCGTATGATCGGTATTCATATCAATACCAAATCGCATACGTAATACTTTCGCTTCTCTTGGCGTTAATCCAGATAAGATATCACGTGTTGCACTTCGTAAACTTTCAGAAGTTGCCGCATCCAATGGTTGCTCAAGTGCAGTATCCTCGATAAAGTCACCTAAATGTGAATCTTCATCATCACCAACTGGTGTTTCCATCGAAATTGGCTCTTTAGCAATTTTGAGTACTTTACGGATTTTATCTTCCGGCATTTGCATACGCTCTGATAACTCTTCCGGTGTTGGTTCACGCCCTATTTCTTGTAACATTTGACGTGAAATACGATTCAATTTATTAATGGTTTCGATCATATGAACCGGAATACGAATTGTTCTTGCTTGGTCAGCAATTGAACGAGTGATTGCTTGTCTAATCCACCATGTTGCATAGGTTGAAAATTTATAACCACGTCGATATTCGAACTTATCAACTGCCTTCATCAAACCAATATTACCTTCTTGAATAAGATCCAAGAATTGTAATCCACGATTGGTATATTTTTTCGCAATAGAAATTACCAAACGTAAATTGGCTTCTACCATCTCTTTTTTAGCACGACGAGCTTTCGCTTCACCAATCGACATTCGTCGATTAATATCTTTAATTTGCTCTATCGAAAGATTGGTTTCAATTTCGATTTGCTGTAATAAGTTAATTTCAGCTTGGATGGGTTCTTCAAACTCTTTTAAGCTTGCCGCAAAAGCACCTTTAGCAGTTAATGCTTTATTGAACCAGCTCATATTATTTTCATTGCCAGTAAAATGCGTCATAAATTGCTTTTTCGGCATTTTGCATTGCTCAACACAGATCTTCATAATCGCACGTTCATGCGCTCTGACACGATCCATCATACTTCTCATATTGTTAACAAGAATATCAAATTGCTTGCCAACTAAACGGAATTGTTTAAATATTTCAGATAGATTTTCGATCTCTTGTTGTGCTTTTTTATGCGCACGACCATACTTTTTGATCGCTTCAGATGTTTTATCATGCTGTTCTTTTAATTCAGCAAATTTAGCTCTAGCAACTTCAGGATCGATAGATACATCATCATCGGCTGAAGAGTCTCCCTCTTCTTCTTCGTTTTCATCATCGCTATCATCAAGCTCAATTTCTGCTTCACTGTCTTCAAGTTCTTCAGGTAACTCTTCTGTTGACTCTTCAGCATTAGGATCCACAAAACCGGTAATGAGGTCAGATAAACGAACTTCACCACTTTCAATTAGATTATATTGTTCTAAAAGATAAGTGATAGCTTCTGGATATTCTGATACCGAAGTTTGAACTTGGTTAATCCCATCTTCAATGCGTTTTGCTATGTCAATTTCGCCTTCGCGAGTTAATAGTTCAACCGCACCCATTTCACGCATATACATACGCACAGGATCAGTTGTTCGACCTATTTCTGACTCAACATTTGATAATACTAATGCTGTTGCCGCTTCTACCGCTTCTTCATCAGGGACATTATCTGAAAGTAACAACTCATCAGAATCTGGGGCTTCTTCTAATACCTGAATCCCCATGTCATTAATCATTTGGATAATATCTTCAATCTGATCTGAATCAATAATTTCTTCTGGCAAGTGATCGTTGACATCAGCATAGGTCAAGTATCCTAGCTCCTTACCTCGGATGATCAGGAGTTTTAACTGTGATTGAGAATTTTGCTCCATAAAAGGTGTCCACATTTAGTTATTCGGTCATGTATATTGTATAGGTATAACTTAAAAAGTTTTATATTACCTATACCCAGTATATTTAGTCTTTTTTTGATAAAACAAGTATAAGCGTCGCTAATTCTTTTTTCTCTGCAGTACTTAAGCCTGAGACTCTCTCTTTTGCGATAAGTTCATCTTGTCTTTGGGTGAGTATATTATCATACAACTCTTTTAAAGTATGAGAAAAAATTGAGCTTACTTCCTCATCTTGATAATGGTACTCAAATGTTGCCAACCGGTTTAATTGCTTATAAAACGGTCTATTAATACATTCAGTCAATATCTGTGCAGTAGTTATATTTGGGTAACGCTGACATAATTCAAGCAATTCAATAAAAATATCAATACCAGCTAATTTAACTTGGCGCATAACTGCAATATCAGTCACTTGTTTGGCAAGATTCGGATATTGAATCAATAAACCAATCAAAATACGCATAGTGGTTAATTTCATCTGAGATGCAGGTGCTATCTCAGTCACTTTATCTTCGCCTTTTTGACGACTTGTCGACATTAATTGCTCTATTTGAGTTACATCAAGTAACCCCAAATAACGCCCAAGTTGTTGCAATAAATTTAATCGAAACGCTTTGGCTTTAATTTGATCTAACAAAGGAATCGCTAAAGAACTTAATTTTGCTTTTCCCTCTGCTGTTTTCAAATCAACTTGTTTAAGCAATTCATCAAATAAGAATTCAGATAAAGTTGGCGCAGTTTTCAGATAATCTTCAAATCCATCTTTACCAACTTTACGTACAAAACTATCAGGATCTTCATCCTGAGGTAAAAAAACAAAGGTAATTTTTTTACCATCAATCAGGCAAGGTAATAAAACATTCAATGCCCGCCAAGCAGCACTGCGTCCGGCATTATCACCATCATAACAAAATATGACTGAATCGCTTGCTCTAAACAATAATTTGATATGCTCTTCCGACGTCGAAGTACCTAACGCAGCTACCGCATAATCTATACCATATTGTGCTAGCGAAACCACATCCATATACCCTTCAACAACAATAAGTTTTTCAGGATTTCGGTTGACTTCTTGCGCTTCATAAAGTCCATAGAGTTGAAAACCTTTATGAAAGATTGGTGTTTCGGGTGAATTAATGTACTTCGCCGAATCATTAATGATTGTTCGCCCACCAAATGCAATTACATTACCTTGCCTATCACGAATAGGAAACATAATGCGTCCTCGAAAACGATCATATTGGTTGCCATTATCATTAGTAACTAACATTCCGGCCTGATTATACAATGTTGACTCGGCATTGCTTTTCACTACATTTTGCGAAGTTAAACGCCATTCATTAGGTGCATAGCCAATTTTATATCTAGCGATAATTTCATGATTCAGGCCTCGTTGCTCAAGATAATGTTGTGCATCAATCGAGGTAGGTAATGCTAACTGCTGTTGGTAAAAATGAGTGATTTTTGCCATCAGTGTATACAGGTCTTTACGGACATTACGTGATTCAATATGTTTCGCTTGATCATCTTGCTTATTATCCGTATCAGTATAAGGAACACGAATTCCTTGCATACTGGCTAACTCTTCTATCGCTTCAGGAAACGATAAACGATCATATTGCATTAAAAAATTAACAACAGAGCCAGATGCACCACAGCCAAAACAATAGTAAATCTGTTTTTTTTCACTGAGTGAAAAAGAGGCCGTTTTTTCATCATGGAAAGGGCAACAACCAAAGTAGTTATTTCCTTTCTTTTTCATTTTGACGCGTTTGCCGATCACATCAAGAATATTGGTGCGAGCAATCAAATCTAAAATAAAATCGCGAGGAATAAGACCTTTCATGATAAAAATTCAACCGATATCAATGTTGGCATTACACAAAGACAACAAGCCGTATCTATGGGTACGGCTTGTTAAAAATTCTTTATATCAAAAATAGATAAAATTGATTTTTTATATCAATGATAATTTTCTGTATAAATATTAGTATAGACGAGTGCGACGAGCGTTTTCTCTTTCTAATTTTTTAGCATGGCGTTTAACAGCTGCTGCTTTAGCGCGTTTACGAATTGTCGTCGGTTTTTCATAAAACTCGCGGTTACGAACTTCAGCTAAAATTCCTGCTTTTTCACAAGAACGTTTAAAACGACGTAAAGCTACATCGAAAGGTTCATTTTCACGTACTTTAATTACTGGCATGTGCCTCTCACCTCAAATTTGTTTAATATCACAAAGGACTAAAAATTAGTGCGCAATTTTACCTCTAATATAACTATGTTGTAAAGTAAAATATCGAATTATTACGCCATAACAAATTAATTTGCTAATCTCGTAACACAGTCCGATAATAAAGCAATTCTTTACAAAGATAGTTAGGTAGTGTTATGTCATTATTTTTTACTGGTCAATATCCGCAACGACGTTTACGTCGCAATCGTTATCAGGATTTTAGTCGACGTTTAGTTGCTGAAAATCAACTGACAGTTAACGATTTAATTTATCCTGTTTTTATTGTGGAAGGGAAAAACATTACACAGCCCGTTTCATCAATGCCTAAAGTGAATCGTATGAGTATTGACGTCTTATTAAAAGAAGCGCAAGAAATTGCTAAATTAGGTATTCCTGTTGTTTCACTTTTTCCAGCCATTGACCCTGCGCAAAAATCCTTACTGGCTGAAGAAGCTTATAATGAAAATGGATTAGTGCCAAGAGCGATACAGGCACTAAAAAAGGAAATACCAGAACTTGGCATATTAACAGATGTCGCGTTAGATCCTTATACAACTCATGGTCAAGATGGCATCATTGATGAACAAGGTTATGTACAAAATGACATCTCGGTTGAAACTTTAGTTAAACAGGCATTAATGCAGGCACAAGCAGGTGCAGATATTATAGCACCAAGCGATATGATGGATGGGCGTATCGGCGCTATACGTGATGCATTAGAACAACAGCAATTAGTTAATACACAAATAATGGCCTATTCCGCCAAATATGCATCTAGCTTTTACGGGCCTTTTCGCGATGCGGTTGGTTCTGCCAAAAATATCAAAGGTGGCAATAAAAAAACGTATCAACTTGATCCTGCAAATAGTGATGAAGCACTACAAGAAATCTATCAAGATATTAGTGAAGGGGCTGATATGGTTATGGTAAAACCCGGTATGCCTTATCTTGATATTGTACGGAGAGTAAAAGACAATTTTGCCGTACCGACTTTTGCTTATCAAGTATCCGGAGAGTATGCCATGTTAAGAGCAGCTATTGACAATGGCTGGTTAGATGAAAGAGCGGCCATAATGGAATCGTTACTTTGCTTTAAACGCGCAGGCGCTGATGGCATATTAACGTATTTTGCTAAACAAGTCGCAGAATGGTTAAATCATCAATAATTTTTCAAATTAACTAAAATCGACAATTAGCATTCAAACGTTAATGTCGATTTTACTTGCCGTTATAGGGGTTAAATTAAAGCAACTTACCATTATCAGTACTCAACTACCTTTTTATTTACTTACCAATCTAATATGCTGTGCATAGGCTCAATTTATTTCTTTGATTACTTGCTCAAGCTATTTATAACTTTCGTGCATCAGCGAGTTAAATAATGTAAAAAAGTTTAAGGAAAGCTATATGTTTATGTAAAAATCTGATAATATTTAGGCAGATAAGGGATAAGGGAGTAAACAATGAATGATCGATGAACTCATACCACTAGAATTGCATGAGCAGCTAAATGCTTTTCGTCACGATCTAGAAAAAATAACATCTCAACATATTGATGCTTGTCCATTTTGTGGCAAAAATGAATTTTATTTGATTCGCTCCAACCCCACCACAACTTATCGATGTAAAGCGTGTTATAAATATTTTACTGTAGCAGTCAATACACCTTTTAGTCGGCTAACGCCCTTTAATTGGTTAGAAATTATTTTTATTAACCGTATTCAAAATCAAAGCTATAATACCATAGCTAACAATTTAGGATGCTCAGTTGAGAAAGTGATGCGACGAGATCACGCGATGATTGATTATTTAAAATCGCATTATCACGCATTGTATCAATGGTATACCAAAAAACAACAGAGCTGCTTAAATCCGGTTTTGATTAAACAACATAAAGTCGTGAGTGAAAAAATAACAGCTTTGCTCAATGTACAAAACCCAACGTGTATACACTGTGGTTCAACCGATACCACCAAAGTTGGGAGTCGTACTTGTTATCGTTGCAAGCGATGCCGGCATAGTTTTAATATTTTAAACGGCACCAAATTAAATCGTTTGCCTAAACCCGAATTATGGTTGCAGTTTATCGATTTACTTGTTGCTGGCGAAACTAATGCACAACTTGAGAAAAAACTAAAATTAACCGATAACACAATAAGGAGCTGGCGATCAACCTGGTGCACCATGATGAAACAATGGAACTGTGATGCTCTGGCGATCTGGTGTCAAAGCCATTAAAAAGAATAGATGAATTGATGATTTGAAATATTAACAATTGAAACTAAAGAAATAATATCTTTTAAATATTAACATAAATAGAGCCAATAATATGAAAAATTACATAACTTATATCTCCATTTGTTTATTAGGCACCGCATTATTAATAGGCTGTGATGATAAAAAAAATGGCACAACAACCGACACAACAACCAATAAAAGTGTTGAGACTAACAACAATAGCAAAAGTAATACCGATCAAAACACATCTGCTGATACCACAAATACCGTAACGACATCTAATGCGCCTTCAACGGTAAACTCAGATGAACAAATAACCAAACCATCACAACAATCTACCCCAAAATTAACACTCAGTATTATTAATAGCTATCTTTTTCATACTGAACCAGAATTATTACCCAATAATAAACTGATTAAACAACAAAAAATCCAAAGTTCAGCAAAGAGTAATAAAATCATTAACTATAATGCACAAGGTTATGTAGCTAATTACAATTTAGAAGGTCTTCATGGTGAAGTCAATTATGATACAGCTAAATACATTTATGGCATGAACAATACCAAAAATGAATATGATATTACTTTTGATTCAGAAAAAAATATTTTGGGTATGAAAAACAATGATGGTGATATTGTTGCCAGTTCTGAATTTGATGAACAAGGGCATCTGATTGAAACAAATCTATCACATTTCGCCGAAAATAACGTTATTTTCAATAGTAAAATTGTTTATGAAAACGATCGTGTCGAACTCGTGTTGTATAATGCCTATGTACCTGTTGATAACAAAACAAGATTTCCTGTTTTAGCACAAGAAAAAGACATCGTGTACAACGCCAACAATCAACTTGAAAAAACGATTACCAAAACATTTAAATTAGCATCAAATGGTGACATCATTATTAATGATAAGAACCAACAGGAAGTAGAATTAACTGAAACATGTACTTACTCTGATTATAATGAAAACAGCGACTGGACCAAAGCGGTGTGCGTTACTTCAGGTGAAGAATCCAAAACCATTAACTTAACAAGAACAATTGAATATCAATAGACAATATGCCTATTGATATTAACGTGAATATGATTAATTTTCACCAAATTCGTCATATTCACGGCAAAGTACGATAGTATCTTCAATCAACCTTCTTGCTATGGTGCCATATTCCGGAATTTTAGGTAACTCGGTATAGTGATACCAATTAGCATCGACAAGCTCATTTTTATCAATAGTAATATCACCACTTTGATAATCAGCTAAATAAGCCATCATAAGTGAATTAGGAAAAGGCCAAGGTTGCGATCCGACATAACGAATATTCTTTATTTTGATTTGTGATTCTTCAAATACTTCACGCTCAACGGCCATTTCCATCGTTTCACCAACTTCTGTAAAACCAGCTAATACCGTATATAAATTATCTTGATTATGTCTGACATGCTTAGCTAATAAAATTTTATTTTTATCGCGAATAGCGACAATAATAGAGGGTGAGATTTGTGGGTAATAGCGCTCTTTACAATTCGCACACATACAGCACCACTCTGTTTTACTGATATACATTTCATGCCCACAATAACCACAAAATTTATGTGAACGATAAAATTCAGATAATTGTACAGCACGACCCGCCATGTTAAATAATGTCTGATCACTATTGCCCAGCAATGGTCTGATTGAACTCATTGAATGGCTCATTTCTTGGCAAATTAACCATGCAGTTTGTCCTTGCCATTGCCCTATCGGCTGAGCAAGTAAATCATTAAAACAGAAATCGTTTGCACGACCGACTGGTACTTCACCATTAGGTAACCATAGTCGTCCATTTTTACTCACAAACCAATAACCGCTTTCGTTACCAGTTAACTTAAATTGTTGCTGAATGTTCATATCAATTACACCAAAAATAACAATTAAAAAGGAGGGTTTTACCCCTCCTTACAATTAATATTATTTCTTTTTCTTTTCATGAAGTCCCTTTTTCTCAAGTTCCCAGTAAATTATACGTTGCTGAGCAATCGTAAATAAGTTACTTACGATATAGTATAAAACTAAACCTGACGGGAACCATAAGAAGAATACTGTAAAGATTAATGGCATATAAGTCATTAATTTTTGTTGCAATGGATCAGTCACGGGTGTTGGTGACATTTTTTGAATTAAGAACATAGTTCCGCCCATTAACAACGGTAAAATATAGTATGGATCTTGTGCGGATAAGTCATAAATCCAAAGCGCAAACGGTGCATGACGCAGTTCAACAGTATTACCTAACATATAGAACAATGACAAGAAAATCGGCATTTGGATAATTAAAGGTAAACACCCTCCTAATGGATTCACTTTTTCTTGCTTATAAAGTGCCATGGTTTCCATGCTCATTTTTTGTCTATCATCACCATAACGCTCTTTTAAAGCTTGTAAGCGAGGTTGCAGTAACTTCATTTTTGCCATAGAACGATATTGAGCACGCGTTAATGGGAATAAAATACCACGTACAATAAAGGTGATAACAATAATTGAAAAGCCCCAATTACCAATAAAACTATGAATAAATTTTAGTAGATAAAATAGTGGTTGTGATAAGAACCATAACCAACCATAATCGACAACTAAATCTAAGTGATTTGCCGTTTGTTTCAATTGGCTTTGAATTTCTGGACCTAACCATAATTTAGCTGCAATCGATTCTGAGCTACCCGCTTGAATCACTGTCGATTGCCCTTTAAAACCAATTGTTGCTTGTGAATTTTTAGCTGTAGCACGTGAATAAAAAAGATTGCTTTGATCTTGAGCCGGCACCCAAGCTGACGCAAAGTAGTGTTGCAACATTGCAACCCAACCTGTTTGAGTCTCGACCGCTAATGCTTTATCTTTAATATCATCAAAACTGTATTTGCTATAGTTGGTACTAGAGCTTGAGTAAGCAGTACCACGGAACGCACTTAACCCTAAGCCGCCGCCACCTTCAGTTGTTGCATCGTCAGGTAATTTTATAGTTTGTTTTAATTGACCGTACATTGAAACTTCAACAGGTGAACCACTTTGGTTGTTAATGTCGTATTGAACGTCGATAGCATAATTACCGCGATGTAAGATGTAGTACTTGGTATAAGTCACACCATTGACTTGATAAGTAAGTGGTACACGTAATTCATCTTGTCCATCAGCTAAAACATATTCTGTTTGCTCAGTTTGATATATCGGACGTTTTGAACCTTGAGAGGCATTATCTGGACCATCTTTACCGGTTAAGCCACTTTCAGCGATATAAATAAAATCAGGTCGTGAAGTCAGTAATTGAAAAGGCGTACCTGAATGTAAAGTCTGCTCATATTTTAATAATTGAGCCGCCTGCACATCACCACCATAGGTATTAATAGTTAGTGACAGCACATCAGATTTTACAGTAATTGTCTTACCTAATGTAAAATCTGTATTGGAATCTTCTTCACTTACCTGCTGAGTTAATTGATTCGTAATCGGCGGTTTAGGTGCATGATCATCTTCCCATGCTCGCCAAATTAAAAAAGATACAAAAAGTAAAACAATGACTAAAATATTACGTTGAGATCCCATTAGTGTTTTTCTCTATTGGTTTTAGTTTTTGGAGGAACAAGATCTTCTCCTCCTTCATGTAAAGGGTGACATTTTAATACACGTTTGACCGTTAGCCAACCACCTTTTATCACTCCAAAGCGTCTTAGTGCAATTATTGCATATTGTGAACATGTTGGCGTAAAGCGGCATTTAGGACCAAATAGTGGGCTTATAATACGCTGATAAAAACGAATAAATAAAATAAAAATGTTAACTATCAAAGTTTTACATGCAATAATGTGCTGTTTTATAATTAATACAATTTTATCTATACGCTTTGTTTTTCGATAATTCGTTGACATAGTTTCTCTAACGTCGCAACAAGTTTTTGATTATCTAATTCTATCGCTGGCGATTTAGCCATCAAAATAAAATCAATATTAGGAAACTGGTGTTGATGGTGACGAAAATACTCTTTCGCTAACCGCTTAATGCGATTACGTTCATGCGATCGTTTGATCTGCTTTTTAGCTATGGCAAAACCTAAACGACAATGGTTTAAAGTATTCTTTCGTGCAACTAAAGTAAGAAATGGCGAACCCGCTCGAACAGATTCTTGGAATACATAATTGAAATCAAAGGGAGTTAGTAAACGTAACTCCCGAGGAAAAGTGAATTTAATCACTCAACTTTAAATCAGCTAGCAACAGTTAAACGAACACGGCCTTTAGCACGACGGCGAGCAAGAACTTGACGACCATTTTTTGTTGCCATACGAGCACGGAAACCGTGAGTTCTATTGCGTTTTAATACTGATGGTTGAAATGTGCGTTTCATGACGATTTATATCCAAATCTAATTTATCAACAAGTTGTAGAGTTTAAACCCTACAGCATTAATTAAAGAGGTCGGAATTATAGAATCTATTTTAGATATCGTCAATGAGATTTTCATAGAGAATTTCATAGATGATACATTATCGTAATATTTTTATCACAATCGTTGGTGGTAAAAAAGATAGCTATTTGCTATAGCGTAAAACAACATTCAAGCCTTATCCATTTTACACATAATATATTATGTCAATATTAGCCTGTTAATAACATAGACAATATGGTTTGGATTAATAACATTTAGCCTAAAAGGTATTTAATCATGATTAAATACCAATAGGAAAACACTAATCATCAACAGCAAGTACGCGCTTACTTTTTTCACCACCAATTTCACGCGCTAACTTAGGTACTAAATAACCCGAGACTTTTTCAGCTAATTGTTTCATTATTTTTTTGGCTTGTTTATCTTCAACTAAAAAATGCGCCGCACCTTGCACTTTATCGAGTAAATGAATGTAATAAGGTAAAATACCGATATCAAAAAGTTTATTACTCAGCTCGGCTAAAATGTCTGCATTATCATTAATTTTTTTTAGTAACACACTTTGATTAAGTACTGTAACCCTATTTTGTTTTAACTGTTTGATTGCATCAGCAACATTATCATCAATTTCATTTGGATGATTGATGTGAGTAACCACGATTATTTGTAAGCGACTTTGCATAAACAATTGACAAAGCGTGGTAGTGATTCTGGAAGGAATAACCACAGCTAACCGAGTATGGATACGTAATCGTTTGATATGGGGAATTTTCGATAACGCATCAATTAAATTAGCCAGTTCGTGATCTTTTGCCATTAATGGATCACCGCCTGAAAGAATAATTTCGTCAAGTTCAGGATGATTAGCGATATAGTCTAGTGCTGCACTAACATTTTTTTTAGTACTTTGGTTATCATAGTAAGGAAAATGTCGTCTAAAACAGTAACGACAATTAATAGCACATGCCGTTTTAGTGATTAAAAGCGCACGATTATGATATTTGTGTAAGAGTCCAGCAATGTCATTATTTTGCTCTTGTAAAGGATCTTCACTATATCCATCAACTTTTAACATTTCGCTGTCACTACAAAGCACTTGCAATAAAAGAGGATCGTCGTTATCACCTTTTTTCATTCTATGAATAAATGCCATGGGGACACGCAGCGGAAATTGTTTTTTCGCCTGTAACATTGATAACGAAATAGCATTAGGATCCAAATCAAGATAACGATAAAGCTTTTGGATATCGGTTACGACATTAGCAAGATCAAAAATCCAGTCATCTTTGTTTGGTAGTTCAACTTTTTGCTGTATAATATGGCTCATTTTTTGTAATTCAGAATGATAGTTGGAGCTTTTATGGCATCTTATAGTACTAATGAGTTTAAAGCCGGTCTTAAAATAATGCAAGATGGCGAGCCTTGTGTAATAGTTGAAAATGAGTTTTATAAACCCGGTAAAGGACAAGCAATTAACCGCGTTAAAATTAAAAAATTACTTTCTGGTAAAACTGTCGATAAAACATTTAAATCAGGCGAATCAGTTGAAGGCGCTGATGTTGTCGATATGAACTTAACTTATCTATACACTGATGGTGAGTTTTGGCATTTTATGAATAATGAAACATTCGAACAACTATCTGCCGATGCTAAAGCGGTAGGCGATAATGCAAAATGGTTAGTTGATCAAGCAGAATGTATTTTAACTTTATGGAATGGTCAACCTATCGCTGTCACACCACCAAACTTTGTTGAACTCGAAGTTGTTGAAACCGATCCAGGTTTAAAAGGTGATACAGCAGGAACAGGCGGTAAACCAGCGACATTATCAACTGGCGCAGTAGTACGTGTACCACTATTTGTACAGATTGGTGAAGTTCTTAAAATAGACACACGTTCTGGCGAATACGTTTCACGTGTTAAATAATACGGATTTACTTAAACATAAAACTTGTTTTTGTAACATCAATGAATAAAGAGGTCTAATTAAGACCTCTTTATTTTAAATACACTAACTAATCTCAAATATTCAATTAACTACAACATTTAATCAAACTTTCACTGATTATTTAGCACCAATATAATTCAGCTGACGCCAAGATTCATAAACCACCACCGCAACAGAATTAGATAGATTCATACTACGGCTATTCGCTAACATCGGAATACGAATTTTTTTATCTTGCGGTAAAACATCAAGAATAGTTGCTGGCAAACCGCGTGTTTCAGGCCCAAACATTAAAAAATCATTGGGTTTATAACTCACATCACTATGTGGTTTTTGCCCTTTAGTTGTCAAAGCATAAATCTGAGTAAGCAAATCAATTTGATTACTATCTAAAAAATGATTCAAATTTTTATAACGCTTAACATCAACAAACTCTTGATAATCCAGTCCGGCTCGTCTCAATTTTTTATCATCCCAAAAAAAGCCCATAGGCTCTATAATATGTAAATTGAAGCCGGTATTAGCACAAAGTCGAATAATATTCCCAGTATTAGCTGGAATTTCGGGCTCAAATAAAACAATATTTAATGCAACATTAGACACAACAATATCTCTTTAGTGTTTTTGTTTTTGAATTGGCAATACTATCACAATTCTTAATCCACCTAAGTGACTTTTTTCAGCTTTAATTGTGCCGTTATCTCGTGTAATGGCATTAGAAGCAATAGATAGACCTAAACCAGTCCCGCCCGATTCTCGATCACGGGCCTCGCTTGTTCGATAAAATGGTCTAAAAATTTGTTGTAGCTCATTGTCGGCAACCCCTGGACCATCATCATCAATAGTAATGATGATGTCAGCCTGCTGAACAGTAAAACTGACTATAATTTGATGATGAGAATAACGAAAAGCATTACGAATCACGTTTTCAACGGCACTACATAATGCGATGGGATAACATAAAATACCCACATCAGGAAGCGCTTTAGCAATAGAAAAAGTCTTACCAATTTGTTCAGCTTCAAAAGTGGCATTTTCTAACACTGGCTTAAATAATAGATTAATTTGTTTATATTCTCGCACTTCATTATTTTTATATTGTTGCCTTGATAAAGATAATAAATCACCAATCATTGCATCAAGTTTAATCGCTTCATTATTAATTCGATTCACTTCATTACTTTCACCTTGTTTACGACGTAATAAAGAAACAGCTAGCTGTAATCGAGTTAATGGTGTACGTAATTCATGAGAAATATCGGAAAACAAACGTTGCTGTAATTCCTGCATTCGTTTTAACTCTCTTAACATATGGTTAAAACTTGCACCTGTTGCTTTATATTCCGAAGAACCTATCGTTTCAAGTTCTGGCCATTGTTGCAAGTTTCCTTTAGCAACTTCGTCTGCTGCTTGCTTTAAGCGTCTTGCTGGTTTTGCAATACTCCAAGATAACCATAGTAAAAATGGCGAACTTATTAACATCATGAGAGTTAATAGCAAAAGAGGATGATCAAAAATCAGATTAACAAATTGTGACTGCGCATCCGAGGAAGGTTGTAAAACATACAATCGATATTGATCATTAGCATAGTTAATCAAAAAAGGGCCAATGATTTCTTGTGAGTCATAAATTTTTTTAGCCGGATCTGCAATATTATGTGATATTTCACTAAAGTTTTTAACTAAATCAATATTTTTAGTATCCGCAGTTATAAATTGGTCATTGGGCGTAAGAATGAATAAAAATTGCCCAGGCTTCTGATAATTATCCATCACAACAATAAAACGCATCCACCAACGAAAGCTATCCTTGGGGATATGAGTAAATTCTTGTTCAATTTGATTAGCAAGTATATTACCTGTTTCTCTTTCTCTATTTGCTAAATAAGTCAAATTTCTCGAATCTAAACTCGGCAATAATACAATCAGCGCTAAAAAAAATGCGATAGTGAGTAGGAAGATAGTGAAAATCCGAATAGTTAAACGATCAAAAATCCACATATCACCAACACCTAAATTAAAATATTACGTCAATTTTGTAACAAATCATCATGACTATCAATAACAAACAAATATCCTTTTGAACGTAGCGTTTTGATCCAAGGCAATCCATCGCTACGCGGTGGAAGTTTTTTACGCAAATTAGATACATGTACATCAATCGAACGAGCTAGTGGAATAAACTCTTTACCTAACACAGTTTCGCTCAGCGTATCTCGGGATATTATTTTACCACCATTCTCAAGGAGCTTAAGTAAAACTTGAAACTCAGTGCCCGTTAAATCGATATATTGATCATCATAATAGGCTGATTGCTGTTTACGATTTACGGTAAGTTTATCAACAGTATATTGTAAAGGTAAATTACTATCATCATTTACAATATTATCCCAGCGCGTTCTTCGCAATAATGCATTTATTCTTGCAATGAGTTCCCGATCGTTAAACGGCTTTAAAATATAATCATCAGCACCCAGTTCAAGACCAATAATTTTATCCATTTCATCGTCTTTTGCTGTTAAAAATATAACTGGAACAGTACACTTGCTTCTAAGTTGGGATAACACATTAAGACCATTCAGTTCTGGCATCATTATATCAAGTAGAATCAGATCAAAAGTTGAATCAAACTTTTCTAAAGCTTCTTTACCATTATTTGCTGTTTCAACTTGAAAACCTTCTAATTCTAGTAGTTCGCATAATAATGAGGCGATTTCTGGATCATCATCAACTACAAGCAATTTACTCATTACAATCCTCTTTTATTCATTTATCGCATTTATTTTTTGGATTAAATATAAAATTTGTATTTTCACTCAATTATTATATATGCAAAAAATGATAGTCTGGTTAATAATATGGTAAATAATTGTTAATTTGCATAATTTAACACCTTTACATTATGAAAACCTTGTTCAATTAAATACAGTGCTTGTAATTTGCTCATGACACCCCTTGCACAATAAAGCAAATATTGTTTATTTTGATCCAAATCACCGAATTGCGTTGCCAATTTATAAAAAGGAATTAACTTAATTTCAACATCGGCTAACTGTAAAGGATTGTCTTCTTGCTCTTCAGATGAACGAATATCAATAACAACATGATTATTGTGCAAGGTAGAAACGGTCTCAACTTGCTCAATTGAAGTATCTGATTGCTTAGCTATTTCTCGAATATCAATATTTTCAGCTTGTTCGACGGCCTTATCAAGTATTGAAAAATCGAAATTTAGCTCTTCTGCTTCAATTTTCTCTTTCACGGCTTTTACTGTTGGGCTTTTTGAAATTACGCCACAGAATTCGGGCATGGTTTTAGCAATATCTTCTGTGCCAATTTGCCGCGCTAAGTTAATAATTGTTTCTTTATCATGGGTTATCAATGGTCTTAAAATTAATCTATCGCTAACATTATCAATTAAACGTAAGTTTGTTAATGTTTGACTTGATACTTGCCCTAACGCCTCGCCGGTAACAAGCGCTTCAACGTTATAACGCTGAGCTATTTTTGCTGCAGCACGGATCATCATCCTTTTTAAGATAACGCCCATTTGACCATCATCAATTTTTTCTAGAATCTCACCCACAACGTTAGAAAAATCAATGGCAATAAAGCGAACTTTATGAGATGAACCAAACCGTTCCCATAAATAGTGAGCCATCTGTTTAACCCCAATTTCGTGAGTTTTTCCCCCTAGATTGAAAAAGCAATAATGCACTCTACAGCCACGCCTAATTAACATATAACTGGAAACACCTGAATCAAATCCTCCTGAAATAAGTGATAAGACATCTTCTTGAGTTCCAGTTGGAAAGCCACCTATTCCACAGTATCGGCCTTTAACTAATAATAATTTATCTTTATCAATTTCAAGGTTCACCGTGATATCAGGTCGAGTTAATTTAACTTTGGCTGAGGCAACATGTTGATTTAATCCGCCACCAACATAACGCTCTACATCAATTGAAGTAAAATCATGTTTTCCTCGACGTTTAACTCGAACACAAAACGTTTTGTTTTCAATAAGAGGAGCATAGTAATTTAATGCTTTTTCGTAAATGTCATGGACGTCAACATAAGTGAGCTCTTCAACGGCTAAGATATGATGAATACCAGGAATACGCATTAGATATTCTAAAATTTGATTTTCACTATCGACAATTTTTGGGCGAACTTCAATATAATCCCAGTGACGAATAACCGCCACTTCTTTAATATGATTTTTGAGAATATTGCGAATATTACTGGTTAATATTTTAATAAAACGTAAACGTACAGAATCACTTTTGATGGTAATTTCAGGGAAAAGCTTAACAATAAATTTCATAAAACGAGCATGGACTATAAATAAAAATGGCGTCTATTATACTGATTTTCACAAAAAACACACAACCGAATATCGCGATATCAATTTAAACGGGTCGGCAATATCATTAAATTAGACTTAGCCATAATATAAAATTGTTTTGAAAACTGTTTACTATATTGATTATATGAAAAATATGAAGATTAATTTAAATTTTTAGTAAAAAAAGATTTTTATTAATTTTAATACCAACGCTAAAAAATATTAGTAGTCATCGATTTAAACACTTAAATCTTAAATTATACCAACAATAACTTAAATTTTACTTGCTTGTTGGCGAGTCTTTCGCTAATATTTCGCAAAATTAAATTCTGTTGTATAACACATAAAAATTGACAGGTTGAAATGTACGAACTTTTGATTATCAGTTATTTGATTATCGCAGTTGCGATCATCGTTTTAGTTTTAATCCAGCGAGGAAAAGGCGCCGATATGGGTTCGTCTTTTGGTGCTGGTGCATCTGCAACGTTGTTTGGCTCATCTGGAAGCGGTAATTTTTTAACTCGCACAACAACGTTACTCGGTGTTTTATTTTTTATACTAAGTATTATTTTATCTAATTTGGGCAGTCGCAGCCATATCACTTCTAGTGGTGAGTTCAATAATATTGAAGATAATGCTCCTGTAACCACGCAACAAACTACAGGTCAAGCACCGACAGTAGATCCTGTTATTCAATCTGAGAATAAAAATCCAACATCAGATATTCCAGAATAAAAACGGCGCCGTGGTGGTGAAATTGGTAGACACGCTATCTTGAGGGGGTAGTGCTCTAAGGGCATGCGGGTTCAAGTCCCGCCCACGGCACCAATTCAATATTCAGTAACATTCTTTAAAATTCTTTAAACCACATCAAAACCTGTATAAACAAGGCTTAAAGCCTGTTTTACTATTTCGTAAGCATCAGTAAGACACATTTACAACCACATTTTTTAGTTATATGTTTAGTTATACAAATCTCGTATAACTACCGTTTTAACAAATACTCAAATAAAAACAATCAAGCCTAGCGATAAAATTACTCATTGTTTGACAGTATAATAGATATTTACAAGTTAAAACGAGTTATAGTAAAAATAATCCCCCCAAAAAGCTACAAAGATATAATTCAAATATCCCGCTAACAATATAAAAAATAGATAAAATCGAGTAATTTTGGCGGGTTGCAGTTAAATATAATTCAAAATTAAAAATTATGATTAATAGTTTCATATAAAACAGCATAATGCTAGGATAGTCATTAATAAATTTTAACAGGCTAAATATCATGCAATATAATCCTAAGTTAACACCCCAAAAATGCTGTAATATGGACGATATTCGTTCAGAGATAGATCAGATTGATCACACTGTTATTAAGCTATTTGCAGCTCGCTTTGAATATGTTAAAGCTGCTAGTGAATTTAAAAAAAGTGCTAGTGCTGTAGAAGCCAAAGCCCGTTTTGACACTATGCTTGAGCAACGAAAGCTTTGGGCCAATGAGTTAGGACTAAATGGTGATATTATTAAAGCCTTATATGCTAATTTGGTTCGTTATTTTATTGATGAAGAATTAAAGCAATTTAAAAATAAAGCAAAAAAAGGATAGTTTGTCTATGGCTTATACCAGTAAACAACAGTTATTGAATGAAATAAACAAAACCGCTAAATTGTTTATTGAAGAATTTAATACATTAACAGAATCGCAAAAAGATCAGTTAATTCATGGTGTCGATCGTACTCCTGCGCAAATGATTGCTTATCAGTTAGGATGGTTGGATCTTGTTAAGTCTTGGGATGATGATGAACTTGCAGGACAAACCCCAACATTACCAGCAGAAGGCTACAAATGGAATCAGTTAGGCAAATTATATCAACACTTTTATGAGATTTATCAGGATTATTCATTACAAGAACTAATTACATTATTTAACCAGAAACTTGTTATCTGGAATAATTGGATTGAATCTTTGGATGATGATACGTTATTTATTAAAGATAGACGTAATTGGACTAAACCTTTCCCTGAATCTTGGACCGTAGCGCGCTTTATTCATATTAATTCTGTGGCACCGTTTAAATCATTTCGAACCAAAATCAGAAAGTGGAAAAAGTTAAGTGAACAAGTTTAAATATAAATATAAATTAAAATTAATATTAATGTAATCCAAATAGGAATGATATGGCTTTTTCAGAAACAGAGCGACAACAATTGTTACAGCTAAAATTTGTGGGTGGCAAAATTATTGACAGACTTGAACAAATGGAACTTGATTCTTTTGATAAATTACGCCACGCCACTTTAGATGAAATTCTAAGCAAAGGCGCATTATTAACAGGCTCAACTTGCTGGAAAAACAGCCATCAAGCTAAAACCGCCATAAATAATATTTTGTATTTAGTTAAACAAAACGACAACAGGTAAACATAATCGGCTTCTTGTTTTTTTATCATATTGTTATTTGATAAATCGAAAGCTAATGAGTTATAACACTATGATAAACATTGTATTTAATGTTATTTAGTATAAAATTTGCTTAAAATTGTAATAAGCCATTGATAAAGGATAAAGGAAATAGAATGTCTATGTTAAAAAAATTTTTAGTTTGTTTATTTGTATTTTTTAGTAGTTCTTGCTTTGCATTAGATCATATTGTTACATTTGTTTGTACTGGTAATACGGGACGTAGTCCAATGGCTGAAGCCTTGGCAAATGATTATGTAAAAAAACATAATCTAAATATTATCGTGCAATCAAGAGGTGTGAATGTTGATCCTAAAGAAACCGCACCAGAACAAGGGACAGTGACGGTATTAAAACAACATGGTATTGATATCTCATCACATAAAGCAACACAATTAACAAAAGCGGATATTGATAAATCAGAATATTTGCTGACTATGACACAAAAACACAAAGCAAAAATTTTAGAACAATATCCGCAAGCAAAAGGTAAGGTTTTTACATTATCTGAGTTTTCTACAGGTAAAAATGAAGATCTTTCAGATCCCTATCAAAAACCTTTAGAGGCTTATATCAAAGTAGAAAGTCAATTAAATGAATTTTTGCCATTGGCTTTAAACAAAATAGCTGACAAATAATCAATTAATCCCTTATTAACATAAGGTGCCTTGCTGCTTTAGAATAGCAAGGCAAAATTTTCTATATAAAATACCATAAAGTTCAAATAGCAATATCAAATTTCATTCATGTTTTAGAAGTTATAGCGATTGATAGATATTACTTGTTGACAGATAAGTGTAAATCTCAAACTCTAAAATTTAAGAATCTACCTATGTGAAAAATCAGAATTGGCGTTCATACCGTGAAGAATAAAATTGAATTACTGCAAGCTGACATTACTAAAATTTCGACAGATGCTATTGTTAATGCTGCTAATACCTCATTGCTAGGTGGGGGTGGCGTAGATGGAGCAATACACCGAGCTGGCGGTAAAACCATCCTTGAAGAATGTATAAAAATCAGAGAAAAACAAGGCGGTTGTAAAGTTGGTGAGGCCGTTATCACAACGGCTGGTAACCTTCCAGCTAAATATGTTATACATACCGTTGGTCCATGCTGGAATGGAGGTAAAAATAATGAAGAAGAATTATTAAAACAAGCTTATCTAAATAGTTTTAAGTTGGCATCTCAGTATCCAATTACCTGTATATCTTTTCCTAATATTAGTACTGGTATTTATCGTTTTCCTAAACCAAAAGCAGCACAAATAGCATTATCAACAATAAATCAGTGTTTAATGCAATATTCAATAATCACAAAAGTGAATATTGTCTGCTTTGATATTGAAAATTATCATATCTATCAAGCTATGATTTAGCATTAACTTTGTTAAAAAACAAAGAAAAAAGTTAATTATCACTGATTAAATATCAGTTATCCAAAAATAAGAGTAGAACACTTTTTAAAATGATAGATATTGACAAGGATTTATTACTAGTTAATTAACTAATAGAAAATTAGAAATAACATCTTCGTCGATTAAAATCGACGAAGATGTTAACCTTAAAAAATAGTTACGCAAAGCCTTTTAAACCAACCACATGTACATGTTCTTGGTTATTCATTACTTTACGCACCAGTTTATAAGTAGTCCCTTTTTCTGGGCTGATATTTTCTGGTGCTGCTATAATCAGTTGCATTTCGAGTCGTTCACACAGCTCAAATAACGTGGCAATCGATTTAGCATCTAGGCGAGCAGCTTCGTCTAAGAATAATAAGCGACATGGTAAAATATCTTTATTACGTAGACGTTTTGATTCTTCTTCCCAACTTTGAATGACCATCAAGAGAATTGACATACCGGTACCAATGGCTTCACCAGTTGATAATGCGCCACTTTCCGCACGCAACCAACCATCAGCACCACGATTGACTTCTACATCCAGCTCGAGATAATTGCGATAATCTAACAGCTCTTCCCCAATATTTTGTGCAGTTCGTTGCCCCATATCAATATGTGGATTCAAACGTTGATAAAGTTTAGCTAACGCTTCCGAGAAGGTAATACGATTATTACTAAACAGATCTTGATGCTCATTTTGATCATCGGCTAATGCTGCTAATAATGATGAGTGCGCTTCACGAATGGTAACATTCAAGCGTACACCATTAACTTGTCCAAATGCCACCGCCTGTAGACCTTGGTTGAGCATACGAATACGATTTTGTTCACGTTGGATAGTTTTTCGAATAATGTTTGCCACACTTTTCGAACTTATTGCTAACTGTTGCTCACGTGAGGTTAATTCTTCAGTTAAACGTGATAATTCAATTTCCATTTGCTCAATTGCTTCAATTGGATCATCTGTTTTGACAATATCTTGACGAATTCGTTCACGAAGATGTTTATAAACCGCAATATAAAATTGAATTTTGCGTTCCGGACGTTTTGGATCTTCAGATAATCGTAAAACATCACGTAAATGTTCATTATCATTCACAGCCAGACGTAATGAGCCCAGCGCCTTATCTGACATTGAGCGCAGTTCATCAGCACTTAAATAAGCTAATTCTCGACGATGTAATCGTCGTTCAACGCTATTTTCTTTGACGAGTCGTAAAACTAAGCACCAACCAGCTTTGGCTTCAACAACCTGTTCGCGTAATTGTTTATAATCACGGAGTGTTTGAGCTAAACGTTTTTGCATTTGCGTCATTTCGCTTTCACACATAATTAGTTGTTTTTCTAGCGAACTACAGTGCTGACGGTTACTGTTTAATTTTTGATGGATCTCATCACGACGTACCCTAGCCCTCTCTTCGGTGATGGCATCGGCTTTAACACCAATTTGTTCAATCTCTTTATGCAGTTCATTAAGCATGTCACGTTTAGTTTCAAATGCACTTTTTAATGAAGCTAATGTTTGATTGTACTGGTTATACTTATCTTGATACTGCTGCATTTGACGACGAGCATCGGTTCGCTGTGCTTCTACAATATCTAACCGAGCACGTAACTTTTCGTTCAAATCAGCATTTTCATTCAACATGCCGGCTGAATCTTCATAACTAAAATGGGCTCGGCGTTGCATCACTTCAGTAAGCGCAAACACCTGTTGACGAATCGTTTGTTGTTGCGACTTAACGGTATTATATTGCTCACGTAACGCTTCGTTCTGTTCTGGATCACTTTGTAAAACGGCCACAATAGGCTCAAGCTCAGAAACCGTGTGACGATTGCGACCAACATATTGTGCAGCATCTTGTGCTTCGGCAACTTGTTCGCGTAGATCATCAACTCGATCTGCTAAATCTTCATCAGCTAATAAATGCATTTGCGCAACTAAACGATTAACCGTTGTTAACTGCTCTTTGCAATTAGCTACCTGCTGTTGATTCTGCTTATCTATTGCTTCTTGCGAGGATAATTGACGCTCAATCTCATTGCGTCTTGTCGCTAATTTTTGAGCTTCAGCTTCGGGATCGATATCAAAGGCAACCGATAAATATTCACCAATAAATTGACCCACATTTTGTTCTATACGTTGTAATTTTTGTAAATCAAACGAGATAGTGGCATAACGTTCATGAAGTTCATCACGCTCTGCCGATAATTTTTCCAGATGAACTTCACGAGCAGCTCGGCCAAATAATGGTACCGTTGGAAAGCTGGAAAAGCGCCATTGACGATCACCAGTTTTAACCAATACCGCTTTATTCATCTCTTCACAATCAAATACACTGTCGTCAAATGAAGAAGGATCGCCTTCAATAAAATAGATATCTTCTGGGTAATCTTCTTCGCTAGCTGTAAGATTTTCGAGCTGGGTTTTGACTAACGACAAATCAGGTACCACAATCGCTTGTCTTGAAGGACCATATAATGCCGAGAAATAAGGCGCATCGTCAATAGTCACATCTTCATAAATTTCTGAAAGAAGAACACCATTAAACCGCTCAGCTAATGCCGATAAACGGCCGTCATCAACACCACTAGGTTGATTGAGTTGTTCTATTTGTGTATCTAATTGAGTTCGTTTAAAGGTTATCTGATCGCGCTCTGTAACCAATGTTCGTTCTTGCTCAAGCAGCTGCTGCATATGTTGCGTGACAGCTTGACTGTGGGTAAAACTTTGTCCGGTTTGTTCTTGTAAGGCAATTAAAGCATCTTGTGCTTTTATCCACATTGGTGCTTTTTGTCGATAATCGGCTATTTTAGATTGAATTTGTTCAAGTTCTTGTCTAAATTCAATGCGTTTTTCACTAGATTGATTAGCAAGCTCCGCATTTTCATCTAACTGAACTTCAAGTTCCTGTTTTAGTTCATCAAGTTCATCATAATTAACATGTCGACCAATACGTTTGCAAAATTGGTTTAATAATGATTCTGCTTCTTTTTGTTCAAAAAAGCGTTGTTCAAGCTCATCAAGCTGTAATTGTAAATGTTCAGCTTGTTCAGCTTGATAACATTGTGAAGGCCATTGTCTTAGTGCTTCTTTAGCAGCAGTAAATGCTTCACTACGAACAACATCACCAACCAGTTTTATTACAAGTTGATAAGCACGATCAAACTGATTAATTGCGGCATCAGAAACACTTAATCTTTGTTCAAGTTCTAAAACTTGCTCTGTAATCTCTTTTTGTTTTTCAGCAAAAACGTCAAAGTGATTTTCAATATTACTGATCCCCAATTTTGGTAATTGGCATAAAGACTGTGCATTTTTCAAAGCTTGCAAAGCTTGTTGATACTGAATTGCCCGTGTTTGCTGCACATCAAGAGCTTGTTGATAATCAGCTAATTGCGTTTTTATTTCATCCACTTCTTGTTCAGTTTGTTCAGCCTGATCACGGTAGCTTTGGTACTGTTCATTCGCTTCAATGACAACTTCATTTTGTTCTTCAAGTTTTAGATTAAGATCATCTAAGTCCGCTTGATAGCGATCAATTTTTTCTTGTTGGCGTAAAGCTGTTTGCGCTAGATTAAGATGGTCATTTGCCGCTTGTAAATCAGTTTCTAGGTCATTTTGCGCATCTTGAAACTCTTTGAGCTCTTTTGCCATTTCAACTTGACGATATTGATGACTGATTAACAAATCTTGCGTTTTAAACATATCTCGACGCAAACCAAGTACCGATTCAATATGAACACGACGCTCATTAGCATGGCGCATATAATCCGCTGCCACATAATTTGTTGATTCAGTAATCAGGTGTTTAAATAGATCGCGATCAGATTGCGTAACGCGAATCGCTTCTAATGTCATGCGATTTTCACGTAGTGCTGCTTCCATATCCTGAAAAGCTTTACGTACACCACTGTTTTCAGGTAATAAGTAATCACGAAGTGAGCGGGTAATGGCACTTGAAATCCCACCATAAAGTGACGCTTCAATTAATCGGTAATATTTACTACGATCAGATGAGGTACGTAATCGTTTTGGTAATATACCAAAATCAAACATCACTGAGTGATAATCAGTAATAGAGTTAAACTGTTTAAAAATCACGCCCTCTATTGATTCAATTTTATCTTTTAACTCAGGCAGTGATAAGATTCGTGCTTGTTTATCATTTACTCTTTCTGTCACAAATTCGGTTGGTTTGATTTCAACAGGTAAACCTTGTATTAAAAAAGGTTTAATATCGACTTTTTTATCACGACCCGCAACTTGCTGTAATCGAACACCACATATAATCCGTTGGTGACGTGAATTAATCACATCAAGCATCGAATAACAAACCCCGGGTTTTAATTTACCATGTAGACCTTTATCACGAGAGCCTGATGTTGCACCAGCTTCGGTAGTATTACGAAAATGTAATAAGGTTAAATCTGGAATCAATGCAGTAACAAAAGCTGCCATGGTGGTTGATTTACCAGCCCCATTCCCCCCAGAAAGTGTGGTGACAAGTTGATCTAATTCAAATGTTCTGGCAAAAAAGCCGTTCCAGTTAATTAAGGTTAAGGAGTGAAATTTTCCGTGTTCAATCATAATTATTCAATCTCCTCGTTAACTTCATCATCTTGTTCATCATTATTATCATCTAAGATAAGTGACGATTCAATTTTGATCGCTTCACCATCCCGAATTAAGCGTAATTGTGCTTCTTGCGCATCGTCACTACTGCGCACATCGGCGCCAAAACGGAAAATAGATTCATTAATTCGAAAACGGCTGCTGTCATTACCGACAATAAAAAAGATCATACCTAATCTACGCAGACGGTTTAGGGCTGTTTTAACTTTATCAAAAAGTTTTTGCCGATCTAAATCCGATCCGGTTGAACGTTGGTTGACTAATTTAAGTAATTTACTTTCGTCGGCTAACGAAACAAGCTCATCAAAGAGTTCTTGTAAAGTAAAAATGCCTTCATGCGCAAGTCGTTCGGGACTTAAATAGAGGTAACAAAGTACTTTACCAACAAGCATATCTAACTCTGATAGAACAGAACGAGGAATTAATGTTGTTGATCGAGGACGAAGATAGAAAAACCCTTCAGGTGCACGTATTAGCTCAACATTATAGCGTTGATAAAATTGTTCAAGTTCAAGTTGAAAATCCATTAAAAAGGCATGTTGATCGAGTTCATCAATACCTATATGACGCCCAGAACGAAGCAAACTATCCAACTCAGGAAAAATAGGATTAGCAATCGCTTGAGCTAATTTTACCGGCATGTATTTATCGATTGACGCTTGAGAGCTCGCTGCAATACGCCCTATAACCTCATCAATATGATGAGCGGTTTGTTCTAATTCTTTAATATCTGTTGATGACATGTGCTTGTACCTTAGCTCCATAATCGTTGATAGGTTTCCATTCGGCAGGAATACCGAGCAAATCATCTTCGGCAATACCTAGACGAATAGCTTGATCGATAAATAATCTTGCAATATCAAAATGTTGTTCACGTGGGAACTGTGCTAAATAGCTACGAATGGCAACACTTATATCAAGTGGTTTATTTTGTTGTTTAAAAACCAATAAATTTTGTTCAATATGCGCAATAATGTGTTCTTGAAGTTCTTCAATCATTTCATATTCAAGTTCTGATGGTAATTCACCTGTAACTTCAGCTTCATGTAAAGCAAGTTCTTCATCACGCATATCAAGTAGACGGTCGGCATTAGCAAAAGTCAGGGACCAGGGTAAATCAAAATAGCTCTGAATCGATTTACGTAATCGTTGAGAAAAGACGCGATTTTTATCTAAATCAATTGCTGTACGGATAAATTTATGAACGTGTCGGTCATAACCTATCCAAAGATCTATCGCTTTTTGCCCCCAACCAATAATTCGATCTAGCTTACCTTGTAGATCAATTACCACGTTATTAATTTTATCTAAATCAGGATTATCTAATGTCGCATCTTGAATTAACAATAAACTGGCTTGAAGTTTATCACCCGCCGCTGCCAGCGTATCTTGCAATTCGCGTAATGTTTGCGAAGTTTCGGTTAATAGCCCTTCACAACTGGTAATGGCAGCTTGCCAGTCTTGACTTAATAATGCCGAGATATTTTGTTTTACATCGGCTTGCTGCTCATCCATCACACGTTGAGTAATATCAATACTATCAAATATTTCAGCAACTGAATATTTTAGTGGAGCAAACACATTTCGATGCCAGTGTAAGTCATCACCACCTTCAAGTGCTGCATCAGCAGCTCGTTTTAACTCTTGAGCAACAATGGATAATTGGATAGACAAACGTAACGTTGAAAACTCCCGCTGACGAATATAGTAATCAGAAATACCAATACCTAATGGTGTCAAACGATAAATAGAATATCCATCAGTCATTTCGCTAGCAAAACGCGTAATTAGGCGCTGACGCACTAAGTCATTAATGGCATTATTTGCTCGAACAGTGATGGTGTCTTCACTCTGTTCAAAAATTTGTGAAACATGCCTGAAAGCATCAATTAATTCAGATTCGGTCATTTCACCATCAAAACGCTCGCTGTTTAATACGGCAATCGCCAATAAAAATGCAAGCCGTTCCACTGGCAAATTAATTGAAAAATCATTCTTTTTTGCCCAAGAGACCAATTCTGGCACTGATTGGGAAAAATCCATCATAGCGGTTCCTTAATTAAAGACACTCAATTTTTAAACGTATCTTAGAAATAATATGAGAAACACAATATATTGTGCTAAAGACAAAATATTATCGATTATATAACAATTTGTAGTAGTTAAAAATAACTAAGTTTGAGATTTATCATTTAACTTAATTAAAAAGCAACAAAGTCAATTTAATTAAAAATTACCTATAATAATTACGATTTTCTGTTTTTTATTTTCGCTCAATCCCATTTTTTGTCGTTAAAAATATCAATGACAACAAAAAAATAATTATCATAATTGAATTTTAATCTTAAATAATCTTGATATGTTATGGAATTAATTGTTTAATTATTGTACCATTTTTAACTTATAGTTATATTAATAATAATGGTTATTTTTTTATAAGGGAGAAAACAAATGAAAAGTCTATTATACATACTTTTAGCTGGATTTGTCGCATATGTTGTGTCAAAAGCCGTTTCTGCAAATGAAATCGATACAGTACACCGTGTTGTTCAGCAGCAGGGAGTTTTAAGTGAAAATCATTTAGAGAGTGGAGATAAACCAAATAGTCTCTGACAGTTCAGTCATTACTTTCATGATTAGTTAGGATTGTTGATCTTGTAACGCCTGCACGTTAATTTTGTCACAATTGGCGTGTTAATAATGCTGCTGCTTGTTGTAGTAGTTGAGTTTAATTGTGCATATTGATTTAATGGGCACGCAAGGTAAGACTGTTGTTTACCGCGTGTCAATAAATAAACCCAAAATCACCGAAGATATTGCACTCCCACTAGCTGAACAATCCATTCCACAAAATTAAAACTTACCGATGCTTTCTTAATTATAATCTTAAAAGAGAATGATCTAATCAGCAATATGCTTGCTATTATTGACGTTGTGAATAATGTCGATAAAGCAAATAATCAAATGATAAAAATCAAGTCATAATCGCGCTATTTAATTGAGTGTTAACTATCATTATTGTTATAAGTAGTTTTCAATTTGAAAAAACCACTCAGCCATTTGAGACAAGTTTTTAACAGCATAGTGTCTACACTTATGCACAACACAAAACTCATAAAATTGAATTTGATTTTGGTATTTTTAAAAAGGTAAAAACGGGATGGGTTATCCCGTTTTTTAATTAATGCGTTACTTCTGCATTGATTGGTCGAGGAATTAAGAAACTACTAAATAACGCTAAAATAGTAATCACTAATCCTACTAAAATACCATTAAAATACCCCGTCATTGTATTACCATTTATCATCTGAACTGCGGGTAACAACGCAAAACTTAATCCTGCACCTAAGTTAAACGCACCGGCATTCATTCCAGGTAAAAATCCTTGATTGTCGGCAGGTGATAAAACAACACCTAAACCATTTAAAATAATATTGGCCATGCCTGCGTAAAAAACACCTAGTGCAATTACACCGATTGATAAGATAGGTAAGGAATGCACACCATAAAATAAGATCACTAAGATACCAACAATACAACCAATCAAACCCAATTTGAGGACATTGTTATATCCGATCGTTGGTGCTAAGCGACCAGAAAATGGTCCAACAAACCAACCAATTAAAGCATAAGGTGTCAGCAAAATTAATGACGCCCAATCAGGATTTAGACCAAATCCTATATCATGATTTTGCGCAAGTGACATAACTAAACCATTGACTATGGCAAAAATACCTGTCATGGTTAAGGTTGTTGTTAACAATAAAGCCCAAGTAGCACGTTTTTTCAAATGCGTTGTTGTCACCAAAGGTTGCTTATTTCGTTTTTCGACATTCCAAAATAAAATAAAACAAACAATGGCAAACACGGTTAAGCCAGTAACAATTAACCAATTTGCATTAGCTAAATTACCCGCTTCATTAAGTGCCAATAATAATGCAGCAAGCGTTAGGACAATTAATATAACGCCTAACCAATCCATTTTAGTTCCTGCTGAAGGCTTGGATTCTGGAGCAAAACGATAGACAAGATAAGTCGAAATAGCTGCAACCACAGCAATTACCCAAAATACAGAACGAAAGCCCCAATAAGTAGCAAGTAAACCACCTGCTATCGCATCTACACCAGCAATACCACCGTTTACTGCGGTGATAATGCCCATTAACATGCCATATTGTTTGACATCTTTTACTTCGTAACTCAGCATAAGTAAGCAAAGTGGAACAACAGGACCAGATACGCCTTGAATAATACGCGCTGCATATAATACTTCAATATTAGGTGCAACAGCAGCCAATATTGTTCCTATTGTCATAATCAACAACATAACCGTTAATACTTTTTTACGACCTTTGATATCACTCAAACGAGGAAGAAAGAGTGAAAACAGTGCTGCCGCAGTAAAAAAAGAAGTTTGTGAAAATCCAACAGCTGCATCATTGGTGCCTAACTCTTTGGCTATAGTCACTAATACAGGACTTAACATACTTGCATTGAGCTGAAAAGCAACACAAGCTGCAAGTAAAGCAACCATTAATGTTAAAATACTTTTTTTATTGTTGCTTTGTGCAATCATACATTTACCTCACCAATTCGCTGTAACGCATCAACGATTAAATCCCAAAAACCTGCATGATCAAGTTTTGTCGCCACTTGTGTATGGCAAGTTTCATCGACTGGAAAACGAAAATCAGCAACAGTCATGCCTAAAGTTAATGTTCCTGTGAGCTCTATATCAACAGGAACTCGTCGAGTTTTAATTAAATCCGGATTAATAACATAAGCTACAGCACAAGGGTCATGTACTGGTGGATAAGTAAAACCTTGTGCTTGCTTATACATTTTTCCGAAGAATTCAAGCATTTCAAGTACAAATGTTGCTGGTTTTGTTTTGATTGCTGAGATTTTTTCAATTACTTCAGGCGTTGCGAGAGCTTGATGAGTCAAATCTAATCCCACCATAGTCACAGGCCATTTTTCATTAAATACTATATGGGCGGCTTCTGGATCGATTTTTATATTAAATTCAGCAACTGCACTCCAGTTACCAACATGATAGCCACCGCCCATCAAAACCACTTCTTTCACTCTTTCGACAATTTTGGGTTCTTTGCGCGCAGCCATCGCAATATTGGTTAACCCACCAGTTGGGACCAAGGTAATGGTTTTGGGTGGATGAGCCATAATCGTATCGATAATTAAATCAATAGCATGTCTAGAGTCCAATTGTATAGCAGGTTCGGGTAATACAGGGCCATCCAGACCTGAATCACCATGAATATCTGGTGCAATTTCAACATTCCTCACTAATGGTCGAACAGCACCAGCGGCAAAAGGAATATGAGTTATGTTAGCAATACGAGCAACTGATAACGCATTACGGGTCACTTTTTCTAATGTTTGGTTCCCGACTACAGTTGTTACCGCTAATAATTCAATATTAGGATTCCCATGCGCCAATAACATGGCAATAGCGTCATCATGACCTGGATCACAATCAAGAATGATTTTTTTAGGTTGATTTGTCATTAAGCGTTTTCCTCTAGTAAATTTTTAATTTGCCATTCTATCAAGTACATTTTGACAAGATGACATAGTTGATGTTCCTTCACGTTCAACCACTGAAAATGCAATAGCACCATCGGCTATCGGGTAAAAAAACTCTCCGTCAGCTTGTGATAAACTTAAAGCATAAATAAAATTGTTGGCCATGTTGAATATGCTAAGTAGGACAAATCCATAAATTTGAATATACCTATAATTTTTAACATAAAAAGCGAGAGGCCCATTACTATTGAATAGAATAATAATGGTTTGAATATCAAAGGAATGAATTTTAGTAACAATTAGTTTGAACGTATCAAAACGATTTACGTTAATGCCAAACATTAAACTTGTTTGAGTTTTATTAGATGTAATTTGATTGATATAAAGTAATAGTTGTATCATCTTGTTAAAATACGCATTAGGATTAACAATGACTTCAATGCCCAAAGCTTTAGCTAATGTTATTACATTAAAAACAGCATCACTAGTTTTTGCAAGTTGCGTTAATAAGATATCAGATTTTTTTAAGTTCGTTTCTAACATTACAATTTTTTATCAATCCTTGATTAAATTAGCCACTTAATTTGATTATTATTTTTACCAAAGTTAATTAAAGTATCTTTGGTTGCTTTATTATCATAATGATATAAAGAAAAAAATTCATACTTGATAGCAAATAATAAGGACGCTAACCCAATGATTCTTTGTACATCAAGTAATCAAATCCAATTAATTTTTGGCTACATTATTAATACTTTTTTACCTATACTTTTATATACTCAATCTAGTTAATTAGGTCGCGATAACAATATTCATATAACACAAAATACCGATATTACTCTGTAATTTTCTTTTCGCTTTTAGTATTTTATCTTTGCTATTTTTCCATTCATTATAACAATATGAAATACAACGATTTTTTATTATTCATGTTCATCTAAATATCCCAGAATAACCTTATTTTTTTCGAAAAAATAGACTCATTTTTTGCGTGTTATTTGATCAGTATAGCGCAGGTAAATGATAAAAAGAGTGACGAACATCATAACTTAGAAAATAAAAACAAAACTTAAATAATGGATGAAATCAATATATAACAACCATAAATCGGCAAACAATAAATTGATTATTGCTTCATTTAAGAAAGAATCGACAACCAACTTATTAGTTACAATAATAATGTGACTTGGAAGATAAAAAATAAATTCCTTACTCGCACTGCCGCTAATTTATGCTAAAATCGAAAATCATTAATAAACACTAAACATAAGGATGTAACGAAATGCATATCGGTATACCAAAAGAGCGGTTAGCCAATGAAGCTAGAGTTGCAGCAACTCCACAAACAGTTGGACAACTGTTAAAACTTGGATTTACAGTCTCTGTAGAACAGGGTGCAGGGCATGCTGCTCACTTTGAAGATCAAGCATTTATCGATGCTGGAGCAACAATTCAAAATACTCATGATATTTGGCAAAATGACTTAATTTTAAAATTTCATGCCCCAACAGATGATGAAATCGCATTAATGAAAGAGGGTTTAACCCTTATCAGTTATATTTATCCAGCTCAACATAAAGAACTATTAGAAAAATTAGCAGCCAAAAATATTACAGTCATGGCGATGGATTGTGTGCCACGTATTTCTCGTGCGCAATCGTTAGATGCACTAAGTTCTATGTCAAATATTGCTGGCTATCGTTCTGTGATTGAAGCTGCCAACCAGTTTGGTCGATTCTTTACAGGTCAAGTCACTGCCGCAGGTAAAGTGCCACCGGCAAAAGTGTTAGTCATTGGTGCTGGTGTTGCTGGCCTTGCAGCAATTGGCGCAGCAGTAAGCCTTGGTGCAATTGTTCGAGCCTTCGATACTCGCCCTGAAGTTGCTGAACAAATTAATAGTATGGGTGCTGACTTTTTAGAGTTAGATTTCGAAGAAGAAGCCGGCTCTGGAGATGGTTATGCAAAACAAATGTCTGCTGCCTTTATTGAAGCTGAAATGGCATTATTTGCAGAACAAGCTAAAGATGTTGATATCATTATTACTACAGCATTAATTCCAGGTAAACCAGCACCAAAACTGATTTCGAAAGAGATGGTTGAATCTATGAAACCTGGTAGTGTGATTGTTGATTTAGCTGCATTAACGGGTGGTAACTGTGAATTAACTAAACCCGGTGAAGTTTATGAAACAGATAACAATGTAAAAATTGTTGGCTATACTGATTTGGCAAATCGCATGCCAGCTCAAGCCTCTCAACTTTATGGTACCAATATCGTTAACTTATTAAAGTTACTGACTAAACAAAAAGATGGCAATATTGATATCAATTTTGACGATGTGGTTATCCGCGGAGTGACCGTTGTTAAAGATAAAGAAATCACTTGGCCTGCACCGCCAATTCAAGTATCAGCACAACCGCAGAAAAAAGTTGCAGCGCCGGTTGCTAAACCTGAACCTAAACCAATGGATCCACGCAAAAAATATGGCATTTTAGCGTTAATAATCATTGCTTTCTTCTGGTTGGCTAATTCTGTTCCTGAAAGCTTTTTAGGTCACTTTACCGTATTTGCTCTATCATGTGTAGTTGGTTATTACGTAGTATGGAATGTAACTCATTCTTTACATACACCGCTCATGTCAGTCACTAATGCCATTTCAGGCATCATTTTAGTTGGTGCAATATTACAAGTTGGTGATGATAATGGCTTAACTACGGCAATTGCCTTTGTTGCTATTTTAATTGCTAGTATCAATATTTTTGGTGGATTCTTTGTTACCCAAAGAATGCTAAAAATGTTCCAACGTGGCAAATAAAGGAGAGTATCAATAATGTTAAGTAATGGAATTATTCAAGCAGCTTATGTAATTGCTGCCTTACTGTTTATATTCAGTCTACGTGGTCTTTCCAATCAAGAATCCGCTAAATCGGGTAATATCTATGGCATGATCGGTATGGCAATTGCCCTTATTGCCGCGATTGCGAGTATCAATGGTGGATTACATTGGGTCATCATTGCGATGATTATTGGGGCGGCTATTGGTTTATATTTAGCCAAAAAAGTAGAAATGACACAAATGCCAGAACTCGTTGCACTACTTCATAGCTTTGTTGGTATGGCTGCGGTACTCGTTGGTTTTAATAGCTTTTTAGACTCACATATTTTTACCTTCTCATCGAGTGAAATTACCGTTCATTTGGTCGAAATATTTGTTGGTGTTTTTATTGGTGCGGTTACATTCTCTGGTTCGATTGTCGCGTTTGGCAAACTAAATGGTCGCATTAGTTCAAAACCATTATCTATTCCAAATAAACACTATTGGAACCTTGCTGCTATTGTAGTATCTGTAATACTCATGTTTACATTTGTCAATCTGCAAACAGGAGCTGGCGCGCTATTTTGTTTACTCATTATGACACTTATAGCATTAGTCTTTGGTTTCCATCTTGTTGCATCAATTGGTGGTGCAGACATGCCCGTTGTTATTTCGATGCTTAACTCCTATTCTGGATGGGCGGCTGCTGCGGCAGGATTTATGTTAGGTAATGATTTACTCATTGTAACTGGTGCTTTAGTTGGTTCTTCAGGCGCAATTCTTTCTTACATTATGTGTAAAGCAATGAATCGCTCATTTATTAGCGTAATTGCCGGTGGTTTTGGTAGCGATGGCAGTTCATCAAGCTCTTCAGAAGAAGAACAAGGTGAATATCGCGAAATCCAACCTGCTGAAGTTGCACAAACTTTAAAAGAAGCACGCTCAGTTATTATTGTTCCAGGTTATGGTATGGCGGTTGCACAAGCGCAAGGTGCAGTCAGTAACATTACTGAAAAACTACGAGCTATGGGAATTGAAGTGAGATTTGGTATCCACCCTGTTGCCGGGCGTTTACCGGGGCATATGAATGTATTATTAGCCGAAGCTAAGGTACCTTACGATATCGTACTTGAAATGGACGAAATCAATGACGACTTCCCTGATACTGATGTTGTATGGGTCATTGGTGCAAATGATACGGTTAACCCAGCGGCAGAAGAAGATCCAAATAGCCCTATCGCAGGTATGCCAGTTCTTGAAGTTTGGAAAGCTAAAACGGTTATCATTTCTAAACGTTCAATGAATACCGGTTATGCCGGCGTTCAAAATCCACTATTCTTCAAAGAAAATAGTTATATGCTATTTGGTGATGCCAAAGATAGTGTTGAAAAAGTGTTACAAAATCTTTAATGACAATTAGTCTTATAGAGAATACAAAATATTACTGCGGCCTAGCCGCAGTAATTTTATAAGCGTTAAGGGTTCAAATTTATTTGCGCTAAGAAAGTAGTAATTTCTTTAATTATTTCACGATGAATCTCGGCTCGAGTTCGTTTCCCACCATCCTTACAAATAATACCTTCACCTTGAGCTTCTTGCTCTAATATTTCTATTGCCTTAGGTTTACAAACTTGTATAAAACTAAAATGCATCGCATCTGGTATCACCGTATAAGTAGATAGTGATTTTGACAGGAACTGCATTAAATAGCCTGATTCAAGCTCTGCATCCATATCACCTACATCAACTCCTGCACCAATAATTAAAGAAGGGATGTTAATATCTTTTAAACTTTTTGACGTAAAACCTCTGACTAATCCTGCATCTAAAGAGATAAATGATTTTATTCTTGGATCGAATAAACTTTGATTTAATTTTGGATTATCAAGACCGAGTTCAGTCACTAATTGGCACGCTTTTAAATGGGAATGAATTGTACAGTCTTGCTTAAAAAGCTCTGTATCAAATTTTGCTCCAGCAAGTGCAATTACCGTCCAACCGCCAAGGGAATGCCCAATGGCTGATATATTATTCATATCAATAGAGTTTGCTAAAGTCTTATCCTCTATCAAACAATCAATTGTTTTACTCAAGTCTTGTGGGCGCAACCATAATTTAGAAGATTGATCAATATCTTTATTAAACAGTGTAGTCCCTGGATGATTTGGTGCGGCAACAATATATCCTTTTTCGGCCAGCGCATAAGCAAGCCAACTTAAATTTTGCTGGCTGCCCCCATAACCATGTGAGAGAACAATTAAGGGATGCTTACGATAATCTAAAACAGGGGGTGCATTGAATAGAACTTTATAACCATAAAAAATAGCACTATCGCCAACCATTACGTTATCTTGTTGATTATTTGCTTTATACCATATTGCGATATTCAACGGTCGGTTACTTTGTTTATCGTGATAGATTTGTTTAAACCCTACAGCTGAATAAGCATGATTGCTAAAGGTGAAGATTAAATAAACAATCAAGCCAATGTAGAATTTAGTCATTCAATTTATCTCTATTAAAAAAATTGCCTATTTGCAGCTGGAATGAATATGAAGACTTAACAATAGAATAAATAATACAATTTGTTAATCAATAATTAAATTTATCAGATTAAATATTTAACAAATAATATGACACATTAATTTATTAAAACACGTTAGATTCACTATACATGTCAGTATAAAAATTTAAAATCAGTGATTTTCTTGCTTAATCAATTCTTTGTGATAAAGGTAATAGGCACCGCGCGAAACCATACGAAGTTGAAATATAAGATTTTCGATCAATTTTTGGCGTTGTATTAGGTCAAAATCTAAAGCCTCGGCTCCTGCATTAAAAGCAATGGTAACCATTGCTTCAGCTTGAGCTTCATTATATTGATGAGGCATGTCATTAGCATTATCTAAATAATCAACCAATTCAACAATAAAATGTTGAATTTCTCGAGCAATAGCAGAACGAAAAGCCGATGATGTCCCCGCTTTTTCACGCAGTAATAATAAAAAAACTTTAGGATTTTTATCAATAAATTCAATAAAGGTTGTAACAGAGGTTCGTAACACACTTCCGCCCTTTTCAATACGTTTCCGTGCTTGTCGCAAAAGTTGGCGAAGGGTTAAACCACTTTCATCAACCATCGCCAAACCTAATTCATCCATGTCACGAAAGTGCCGATAGAAAGAAGTAGCGGCAATACCAGCTTCACGTGCAACTTCACGCAAACTTAGACTAGCAAAACCTTGTTCGGCATTAAGTTGATTAAATGCAGCTTCTATTAATGTGCGACGAGTTCGCTCTTTTTGCTGAGCTCGAACCCCCGAAGTTTTGGCATTTTTCATTATTTCAATCGATTTTGGTAATTTTAACTTAGTCAATCATTAATTCGCTTTTTCTAACAAACGCTCTTTTTCAGCAAATACTTTTGGCATGTGATCTCGAATTGTTTTAGCAATGGTTTCATAACGGGAACGTAATGGCGATCCCGGACGATATATCAGGGCAATGCTTCGCACTGGAACAGGATCAGTACAAGGAATATAGCAAATATTATCACGAATACGTTCATTTGGTGCCGCTAATTCAGGAAACAACGTAATACCGCGCCCAGCAGAAATCATACTGCGTAATGTCTCAAGACTTGTCGCTTTAAATTGTTTGTCTTCGTCAATTCCGACTTGAAAACAATATCCCATTGCATGTTCACGTAAACAATGACCATCTTCCAACATTAAAAACTTATGTCCTTTTAAACTAGAAAGTTTAATTGTCCTTTTGCTGGCTAGTTCGTCCGTCGCCGGAACCGCTAAAAACATCGGCTCATCAAATAATGGCAATTCTATAAATTGTGATGTTTCTTTAACCTGTGCAACAATGGCGCAATCAAGCTTGCCACTCTCAAGTTGGGCAACTATATTGGCAGTTTGCGCTTCATGTAGATAGAGTTCAAGTTGTGGAAAAGATTCGTGTAATACTGTTATTACATGTGGTAACAGATAAGGTGCAATTGTTGGTATCAAACCAATATGCATTGGGCCGGACATCTCTTCACCTTGACGACTGGCCATCTCTTTTAAAATTTGGATATTGCGTAAGATCTCTTTAGCCTGTTCAACAAGCATCATACCTGTTTGTGTAAATAGTACTTTGCGACTAGTACGTTCCAGCAACATTACACCAAGTTCATCTTCCAATTTTCTGATTTGTCCACTTAATGTTGGTTGACTCACATTGCAAGCATCAGCGGCTTTACGAAAATGACGAAATTCAGCTAACGAAACAAAATATTCCAAATCACGAATATTCATAATGTCCCCCAATAAGTTATCAGTTAATGTTATATACTCAATTGACTTTTTGTCAGAGCGATCTATTAAACGACTATTACTCACATTACTCAAAAAATTAAGCAAAATGTTTAATATGCTTCCTATATCTATTGTGTTCTACAATGAATTAAAAAAGACGTTTTGAGCATAGGTTGTAGTAAAACCTTAATCAGCTTGTTAAATAATGCATGAAATATGTATAAACAGGTATTGATGCCTTTTAAAGCTATATGACTAATTCTACTCTATAAACTGCTATTGTTGATAATTATTGCCAAAAAATCAAATAGAATATTCATTTAAAATTAGAAAATACCTGCTTTTCATCGAATTAAAATTCAGATAATAAGAAAAATGGAAAGTTATAAGCAATTATTATATAATCGCGCGCTATATTGCCATTTTGGTTCATACACGTTTGAGGTGCACTATTTTTAAACAAGTCTCTCGCTTTTATCGCAAAATGTTTCGCCATGAAGAACAAAAACAATCTCGCTATATTTCTATTTCTCGTAATGAACATAATATTTCTCGTAAAAATATCAGTGAAAATGCATTAAAAGTTCTTTATCGTTTAAACAAACAAGGATATGAAGCTTATTTAGTCGGTGGTTGTATTCGCGATCTTTTATTAGGAAAAATACCAAAAGATTTTGATATCGCCACGAATGCGACACCTGAACAAGTGCAAAAAACATTTCGAAATTGCCGTTTAGTCGGTCGTCGTTTTCGTCTTGCACACATTATGTTTGGTAAAGAGATTATCGAAGTTGCTACCTTCCGTGGCGAACATAGTTTTCAAGATGAACAAAGTAATGTTGCCAAACGATCGCAAACCGGTATGTTATTACGTGATAATGTCTATGGTACGATTGAACAAGATGCTTTGCGACGTGATTTTACAATGAACGCGCTTTATTACAGTGTTAAAGATTTTACACTGCGCGATTATTGTGGAGGCATAAAAGATTTACAAAATGGTATTATTCGCTTAATTGGTGATCCGCAAACTCGCTATCGAGAAGATCCTGTGCGAATGTTAAGAACCATTCGCTTTGCAGCAAAACTCAATATGACAATTGAGCAAGCAACGGTTGAACCAATTAAAGAGCTTGCACCATTATTAAAAAATATTCCTGCTGCTCGTTTATTTGATGAATCATTAAAGTTACTGCAATCAGGTCATGGATACAAAACCTATCTATTATTAAAAGAGTATCACCTGTTTGAACAATTATTTCCAGTCATTCAACGATTGTTTACCGGAAATAACAATAGCTATTTAGAAAAGATGATTGAACAGGTGTTAAAAAATACTGACTACCGAATTGCTCATAATCAACGTATTAATCCAGCATTTTTATTTGCTGCTTTCTTCTGGTATCCGATTATGGAACAAACACAATTAACGTGTGTTGAAAGTGGCTTACAATTCCATGATGCTTTTTCAATGGCTATCAATGATATTTTAAGTGAACAATGTCAAATTATTGCTATTCCAAAACGTTTAACATCAATAATGGGTGATATTTGGCGACTACAATTACGTATGAAAAAGCGTGAAGGTAAACGTGCATTTGCCATTTTAGAACATCCTAAATTCCGAGCGGCTTATGATTTATTAGAAATGCGGGCATCTATTGAAAAAGGGGAGTTATTGGATTTAGCAAAATGGTGGGATGAGTTCCAACATACCTCAATTGAGAAAAGAATTAGCATGGTTAACCAGTTGAGTAAAAGAAATAAACGCAGGGCTAAACATTAATTTTTCATTCGCACTTTTATAAATAACCGCTATAATGCTTAAATTAAAATAATCATCATTACTTTTAATCATTAATGAAAAAATTAGCGCCTTCATTTATCGCAATAACCGTTACTCTATGTCTCTATAATAGTAGCAGTTATGCTATCGGATTACCTAAAGCTATTATTAATAATCCACAATGCCTCATCGATGTGCCTAAATTCGATCGCCCATTAGTTGAGGGTGATATCCAAACACTGCCTGTTGATGCTGAAGCAAACCAGTTTGAAGCACTTTATCCAAACAAAATAATTTATCAAGGTGATGTAGTTGTCGAACAAGGCAATCGTACCGTACAAGCAGATAGAGTAACGATTGATTCTCATGATAAAAATAATCGACTTGTTACTTTGCAAGGCGATATTACTTATCAAGATAATTTGATAAGAATTAAAGGCAATGATGCCTTGATGAATCTTGATAATAATGATGCTAATATTACACCGAGTGATTATCATCTGGTTAACCGACTAGGCCGTGGTAACGCCGACGAGATGAAGCTTGAAAAAAATCGCTATGTTATTTTGAAAAATGGTAGTTTTACATCTTGTCCTGTCGATGACAGCACATGGAGTGTAAAAGGTAGCACAGTGATTCATGATAATGAAGAGCAATTACTTGAAGTATGGAATGCAGTATTTCGTATTGGGAAAGTACCGGTTTTATATTCACCTTATTTACAGTTACCAACTGGTGATAAACGCCGTTCAGGCTTGCTAATGCCTAATTTAAATTATGATAGTGTCGATGGTATTGATTTTTCGTTACCAATTTATTGGAATATTGCACCTAACTATGATGCAACATTTACCCCAAGAATATTACAGCGTAGAGGCGTTCAGTTACAAACAGAGTTCCGCTATTTAAATCAATTAGGTTTAGGTACTGTAGCTTTTGACTGGCTACAACATGATAACAAATATGATGATGATCGAGATAGATTATTAAATGGTCAAAATTATGATGATAACCGCCATCGTTGGTTATTCTACTGGAAAAACGATGAGTTAATTAATTACAATTGGCGTTTTAAGGCAGATACTACAAGAGTAAGCGATAATCAATATCTAACAGATTTGAACTCTAAATATGCGTCACAAACAGCTGGATATTTAACTCAATTTTATAAAATTGGCTACAATGATCCTAGTTGGGATATTACTCTGGGTTATAGACACTTCCAAGCATTCCATGATGGAGTTAGAGATTCACTATACCAAACTCAACCACAATTAAATATGAACTATTATAATTATGATTTTGGTCCATTTAAATTCAAAACCTTTTCACAAGTATCACGCTTTTTAAGTTCAGGCAAAAATAATCCGAAAGCTTGGCGTGCACATATTGAACCTACTCTTGATTATACTATCACCAATACATGGGCTTCATTAAGTGCGTCTGGTGGTTTAATGGCAACGCACTACAACCAAGATAATATAAAAAAATCTATTGAAAGATACCAAAACTTAGACAAGAGTGTTAATCGTTTTATGCCTAAATTTAGTATCGATGGAAAAGTCATTTTTGAGCGTGATTTTGATCTGATTGAGGGTTATACCCAAACTTTAGAGCCACGAGTAAAATATACATATATTCCATATCGCAATCAGTCAAATATTGGCAGCTATGATTCTACTTTCTTACAATACGATTATATCGGTCTATTTAGAGATCTCCCTTATAGTGGGTTAGATCGCATTGCATCAGCTAATAATATCGCGACAGGTGTGACGACTCGTTTTTACGATGAAAGCAAGGTAGAAAAATTTAATTTATCAATCGGACAAATAACCTATTTTACTAAATCAAAAACCAGTGAACACAATACCGAAATAGACAAAAATTCTGATACAGGTAGTATTACTTGGGCATCGGATAATTTCTGGCGTATTACTGACGATGTGATTTTTAGAAGTGGTGTACAATACGATACCCGTATTGATACTATTTCTTTAGCCAACACGATACTTGAGTATCGTCCTTCAAGTGAGAAATTACTACAGCTATCTTATCGTTATGCTAATCATAACTATATTAATACGGTAGATAAAAGTTCGTTATATAGAGGCTATAAACAAGATATTTCCCAAGCAGGTATTGTGACTACTTGGCCATTATCTCAAACTATAGATGCTGTTGGTTCTTATTATTATGATATTAAATTGGGGCAAACCGCAGATGGTTCAGTTGGATTACATTATAGTGACTGCTGTTGGGGTATGACTGTTCAATATGGACGTAAATTGACAGATTGGGATTGGATATCCCATGATAGTAAATATGAAAATAAACTTTCAGTTAATTTTGAGTTAATGGGCTTAGGCCATAATCGTGATGTAAAAGCAAAAATGTTGAATTTTGGTAAACTACCTTATACAACAGCGTTTGAATAATTATATTAGTAACGCACAACATAACTAATTAACTTAATTACAGTTATTGTCAACTGTAGCAAATAAAATGAGTTGAATAATATGAAAATATCTAAATTACTTATCGCTTTAAACTTAAGTTTAAGTATAGCAGTGATTAATCCTTTATCAGCTAATGCTGCCGCTAAAGTCGTTGAGCAAGTTGCTGCAGTAGTTAATAACAATGTCATATTAGAAAGTGACGTTAATGATATGTTAAAAACTATAAAAGCAAGCACCGATCCACGTAATTTACCGAATGATAACGTACTGAGGCAACAAATTCTTGATCGTTTAATTGTTGAAAATCTAATCTTGCAAAAAGCCGCTAAAGCTAAAATTACAGTGAGTGATGATCAAGTGAGCAATGCGATTGCTAAAATTGCAGAAGAAAATGGTATGACAATCGATCAACTTAGAAGCAAACTTTCAACAATGGGGATAAGTTATAGCGCTTATCGTGAACGTATACATAACGATATGTTAATAGACCAAGCCCGAATGAACGAAGTCAGACCTAGAATTAAAATCTCTGAAAAAGAGGTTGAAAACTTAGCTAAAAATATGTCTCAACAAACCTCTAACAATATAGATGTTAAAGTAAGCCATATTCTTATATCCGTTCCAGAAAAAGCCTCTAAACAACAAATAGATGATGCGACTAACAAAGCAACCGACATTATCCGTCGAGCCGAAAAAGGTGAAAGTTTTGCGAAATTAGCTACCTCATATTCAAATGATGATCTTGCTTTAAAAGGTGGTGATATGGGCTGGCATAAACTCAATGAACTGCCTACCATTTTTGAAGAAAGATTAATTCGAGCACCAAAAGGAAGTATTATTGGCCCAATTCGATCGGGAGTTGGATTACATATTTTAAAAGTTGATGATACACGTTCTGAAGCACCGAAAAAATTCACCATTGATGAATTTAATGCTCGCCATATCTTAATTAAAACTAATGTGCTTGTAACAGACCAAATTGCCAAACAAAAACTGTCTGATATCCGTAAATCCATAGTAAGTGGAGCGACAACCTTTGAAGCAGCAGCTAAAGCTAATTCTCAAGACCCTGGCTCTGCTGAAAATGGCGGTAATTTAGGTTGGAGTCGAGCCGATGTTTATGACGCTGGTTTTAGAAATGCATTAGTTCAATTAAAGAAAGGCGAAATTAGTCAACCAATCAAATCATCGTTTGGATGGCATTTGATTCAATTAATCGATACTAAACAGACTGATGGTACAAATGCAGTGAAACAAGATCAAGCCTATCGATTAATTTTCAACCGTAAATTTGGTGAAGAAGCGCAAGTATGGATCCAAGAATTAAAAGGCGATGCTTATATCAAAATCACAGGTGAAGAAAAACATGACTAACCGTGTACACCAAGGTCATTTTGCCCGTAAACGATTCGGGCAAAACTTTTTACATGATGATTATATTATTGAAAGTATTGTCGCTGCTATTCAACCTAAATCAGATCAGGCTCTTGTAGAGATCGGTCCTGGTCTAGCTGCATTAACAGTGCCAGTCAGTAAATATGTTGACCATCTAACAGTTATAGAAATTGATAGAGATTTAGCCAGTAGATTGATTGATAATCCTTTTTTAAAAACTAAATTAACTGTTATTGAACAAGATGCTCTAACCTTTAACTTTAATGAGTTAAATCAACAATTAGGTAAACCATTAAGAGTATTTGGTAACCTTCCCTATAACATATCTACACCGTTAATGTTCCATTTATTTGAATATGCCAATATCATTGATGATATGCATTTTATGCTACAAAAAGAAGTAGTCACGCGACTTGTCGCGGCACCAAATAGTAAAGATTATGGAAGATTAAGTGTAATGGCACAATATTATTGCCAAATTATTCCTGTGTTAGAAGTTCCGCCTACCGCGTTCAAACCGGCACCTAAAGTTAACTCTGCTGTTGTCAAGTTAATTCCCTACAAACAAAAACCTTATTTAGTTGATGATGTTAAAATACTTTCTCGCATCACTACAGAAGCCTTTAATCAAAGGCGCAAAACGATTCGCAATAGTTTAAGTAATATGTTTACAACAGACCAATTAATTGAATTAGATATTGATCCTAATTTACGTGCTGAAAATTTGTCAGTTCAACAATATTGTAAACTCGCAAACGCATGGAAATAATACTATGGCAAACCTGATCATTGGTGATATTCATGGTTGTTATGATGAGTTCATGCGTTTGCTTGATAAAGCGAGTTTTTCATCATCTGATACTTTGTGGTTAACCGGTGATTTGGTTGCCAGAGGACCAAAATCGTTAGACGTACTCAGATTTGTAAAAAATTTAAGTAGTCAAATTCGCTTAGTTTTAGGTAATCATGATTTACATTTATTATCGATTTATGCCAATGTAACATTAGCAAAAAAGAAAGATAATCTTGACAGTGTGATCAATGCGCCTGATTACGATGAATTAATGAATTGGTTACGTAAACAACCATTAGTTCAAATAGATGAAAAGTTAAAACTCATTATGACTCATGCGGGTATTTCACCTCAATGGGATCTCGATACATTAAAAAAATGTGCTAATGATTTAAATGTTATGTTATCGAGTGATTCATATCCACTTTTTCTCGATAAAATGTACGGTAATTTCCCTGATGAATGGTCTTGTGATTTACAAGGTTTAGATCGGTTACGTTACATTGCTAATGCACTCACACGAATGCGGTTTTGTTATGAAGATGGCCGACTTGATTTTTATTTCAAAAAATCACCAGATCAAGCGCCTTCAAAACTAAAACCTTGGTTTTTATTACCTTCAAAAATTCCAGCTCAATACAGTATCGCTTTTGGCCATTGGGCCGCTTTAAATGGTAAAGGTACTCCAGATAATATTTATGCTCTCGATACTGGCTGTTGTTGGGGCGGTAAATTAACATGCTTGCGTTTTGAAGATAAAAAATATTTCAAAAAACGAAATATAGAAGCGAAAAGCTAACATTACGACTAAAAGGGCTAATTATGATATCTGTATTATCAGTCATAAAATTAATTTGGAAAACCATCAACGTTTTTAGACAAATTTTTCTAAATATAATATTTTTTATTGCTATTATTCTTATTTTTAGTGGTATTGAACTGATAAAAGATTTGAAAAAACAGGATGTGGTTCCACAATATGGCACGCTTGTACTTGATTTAGAAGGTGTTATTGTTGATAGTACGCGATATGACGATGAAATTTATGCGTTACAAAATAAAATATATGGCAAAAAAGTAAATACTTCTCGTGAAAATAGTTTATTTGAATTAACACAAAAAATAGCGCAAGCAACAACAGATCCTAATATTGATGGTATGGTTTTAAAATTGGATAATTTTGTTGGGGCAGATATGAGCTCATTACAATATGTGGGTAAATATTTATCCAAATTTAGAGAAGCCAATAAGCCAATTTATGCAATTGGTTCCAATTTTAATCAAAGCCAATATTATCTAGCCAGTTATGCCAATAAAATTTATTTAACACCATTAGGTGCAGTCAGTGTATACGGGTTATCAGCCAATAATCTGTATTATAAAACCTTATTAGATAATTTAAAAATTAATACTCATGTTTTCCGAGTAGGCACATACAAATCTGCAATTGAACCATTCATTCGAGACGATATGTCAGATGCAGCAAAAAGCAATACGACGCGCTGGCTTTCAGCCATGTGGGAAAATTATCTTAATGATATTTCGGTACAACGTAAAAAAGCCCCTAGTCAATTAGTTCCCAATCCTGATGATATGTTATCAGAGTTAAAAGCATCTAAAGGAAGTATGAGTCAATATGCGTTATCTACTGGTTTAGTAGACGTTGTTGCATCCAATTATCAATATGATCTCGATATTGTTCAGAATCAACATCAATTAAGTATTTATGACTATAAATTGACAGAAAAAGATGAACAAACTGACGATAAACCATTAATCGCTGTTGTTTTTGTCAATGGTACGATAACTGACAGTGAAAATAATACTGATATAGCTGGCAGCCTAGATATTGTTGAACAGCTTAGAAATATCCGTAACAACTTGGATAATCAAAATGTTCAAGCTGTTATATTACGAGTTAATAGTCCTGGCGGAAGTGTTGACGCCTCAGAGGCCATTCGCAGTGAATTAGAAGCACTACGCAGTTATCAAATTCCTGTAGTAGTTTCAATGGGCGGAATGGCCGCATCTGGTGGATATTGGATATCGACAGCATCAGATTACATTATTGCTAGCCCGAATACAATTACCGGCTCTATCGGTATTTTTGGTATTATTCCAACTTTTGAAAAATCATTATCTCACATTGGTGTTTACAATGATGGAGTTGCGACATCACCACTTGCGAATAATAGTGTTACTCGAAATCTACCGGATGAAATGAGCCAACTTATACAAATGAATATTGATAATGGATACAATACCTTTATTTCATTGGTTGCTAAAGCAAGAAATATGTCAACAGAACAAGTGGATAAAATAGCCCAAGGTCAAGTTTGGTTAGGTTCAGAAGCAAGTAACATTGGTTTAGTTGATAAACTTGGTGATTTTGATGATGCTATCGAAACAGCCGCTACATTGGCCAATTTAACGGATTACAAAATTGACTGGCTTAAACCAGATGTCAGTTGGTTCAATAGTTTTTATTCTGAAATGCTAACAATGCTGCCAAAATCAACTGCCGAAATATTTTTTGATCAATTACCACAAGCTAAACAGTTAAAACAACAAGTGTCTTTATGGAATAAATTTCACGATAGCCAAAACCGCTATATTTATTGTTTAAACTGCGCTGATGTTCGTTAAGAATATCTTCTCTATCCTTTTGAATAAAAGGATAGAGAAATAACTAGTTCGAAGGTTGATAAAAATAACGCATATTGCCTATTGCCGCTTGGATATAGCTATAGTTAGGCGTTGCATCAATCTCATGATTGTGCGAATCCATATAATGACTAATACCTAGTCTGTTAACAAGATAAATATTATCCGGTGTGCGAACAGCATAGGAACTATAATTTGACATCAATAACCAGTTACGATTAGTGATTGGGTTAAATAAATCATACCCTGTTGAATAATCACTTATATCATTTTCCACATATAAATAATGTTTCATTAATGACGGTACTACATCTTCGTGACTAGTCAGTTTAGCGGCATTATCTTTTAACTGCTCTAAATTTTTAGCGCCAATAATGATAAACGGAACTTTGGTTTGAGCATCGGTATAATTACCATTGTGCCCCCAAAAACCAAGCTTATTATCATTCATTTCTTGACCATGGTCACCAGTAATAATAATTAACGTATTATCTAACGTTCCCGATCTAATTAGTTCATCATAAACATTTTGCAATAAATAATCATCATAATAGACGCTTTGTTTATAACGATTGAAAATTGGCACAGGATCAGTATTATTATTTAATGTCATATAATCAAGGTCACCAATTGGCTTAAATTTTACCTCAAAATCATCTGGAAAATCATAAGCGTGAGGTGCGTCATAAAATAAAAATGAGAAACTTGGTTTAGAGGTATCACGTTGTTTATACCATGCTAACCAATCGTTTGTGATCTGTTTATCGCGACTTGAAGCTCGGCCATCGTGACTACTTATTCTTAAATTTTTAATTGTTGCAAATACGGTGCGATCAAATTCAGGGGCAGTCACCTTAGCTGAGGTAAAAATACCAATATTAAAATTTTCTTTTTGTAATGTCGTAACGAACAAAGATGGAACACTATTACGCAAAAAGGCATCCCAGTAAGTACCAGGGATACCATAAAATAACCCAAAGATACCTGTCCGAGTAGCGTTACCTGTTGAATAATGATTATTGAAAATAACACCATTATTTTGTTGTGCAAAATGATAAGTATTAGGAGAAATTTGCTCACTAAATGTATCATAACGCCAAGAGTCTAATACAATAAACATAATATTTTGAGGTTTATTGTTATCAGAATTAATAATAAGCGTATGTTTAGGATAATGAATTCCTGTATGTTCATCATCTTTTTCATAAATAACTTTTCGTTGCCCTTGTTTATCAAAAAATTCCATTATTTTTTTTGATGTAAACGGACGATATAAGGGAATATATTCTTTTACTACCATAATTGGAGAATAAGCATAATAAAAAGCAATCATGTGCACAATATGGCTAATAAAAAAAGCAAAAATAAGAAAAATAGTAGATAAACGTAGAAATTTAGACTTAGCGTGTACTATTGCAAATTTGTTATTAATCCAATAAAGAATAAAGCACTCTAAGCAAAGTGAAACAATGATTAATGTCAACATCAAGCAATAAGTGAATAGCGAAAAATCCACCACCTGCCCAGAAAATACCATTGATAAAACAGAGAGATTTATGTGAAATCGGTATTGTTGAAAAACTATAGTATCAATAAATAATCCAATTTGAAAAAAACCAAATAATACAATCAAAATGAGATTACGAAGACATGGTTTTATCCAAAGCAGCGGAATACAAATAATTAAAAGCAATAAATAAACTGAGAAAAAGTGTCCAATTACTGCGAAAATTGAAAAGGTAATTCCGGTCCAATTAAATAACGCTCCAGGAACAACAAAATAACGAATGGCAATGATTGATGAAATAAAAATGTTTATTAGAACAAAGGAATATAATTTTTTCACAGTAATTCTCTAATATTAAACTTAATATTAAGTATATAAGAAATAAAAAACGGTATTCTATATTAAAACACAGTATTTTCCGCGAAAATTTTAATATAAAAGACTAAAAAAACAAATTACTAATAAAAAACTAACAAAAAAGGCTCTTAATAGAGCCCTTTAAATCTATAAAAATACCATTATCGACGATCGCCAAAAATCCTTAGCAGCATAATGAACAAGTTAATGAAATCAAGATATAAAGTTAATGCACCTAAAATGACAAAACGTCTAAATACATTTTGATCATCATAAGATATATTTTCACCTAACTCTTTGAGTTTTTGATTATCATAAGCAGTTAATCCTGCAAAAACAAACACGCCAATGTAAGTTACAGCCCACATTAATGGCTCACTCTTTAAAAAGAGATTAACCAATGAGGCAATCACAATACCAATTAGTCCCATAAATAAAAAGCGACCGAAGGCTGATAAATCACGTTTTGTGGTATAGCCATAAAAAGCCATCGCAGCAAACATGCCTGCTGTAATAAAAAATACACTCGCAATCGAAGACGAAGTATAAACTATAAAATAGATAGAAAACGTACAACCATTTAAAACAGAATAGAGCATAAACAATGTGGTTGCCGCTGCGCCAGATAAACGATTGATAAAACCAGAAATAACAAAAACAAGCCCTAGCTCAGCAATTAATAATACCCACATACCTCGATATAATAACTGTAATAATTGCAGATTAGTTGATGCATACCATGCAACTAAAGCTGTTAATAATAGTCCAACAGTCATCCAGCCGTAAACATGACTCATATAGGTTTGTACACGACTTGTCGATTTTTCGATTATTGAACTATTAGATGAATAATTTGCCATCCTTTACCTCTTATAAAATATTATGTAACATACTCAATCTATTATATATTAAATGGAGATTAAAGCCATTTTTTCAATGCTTGTATATCAGAATTTTTAGGCTCGACCCAATTATCCCCATTACCTGTACGTTCTTTTTTCCAAAAAGGCGCTTGTGTTTTTAATACATCCATTATAAATTCAGCCGCAGCAAAAGCATCCGCACGATGGGCACTACTGACTCCGACAAAAACGATTTGTTCATTATTATTTATTTCACCTACTCGGTGAATCACGGCCACACGACTTAATTGCCAACGCTCACGAGCTTGATTAACAATTTGACGTAGTACTTTTTCTGTCATGCCAGAATAGTGTTCTAAAAAAAGGCTAAGAGGCAGCTCATCAACTGAACGAACTTTACCTATAAATGTTACAACCGCACCGTCTTGCGATAGTTCTGATAACCAAGCACTTAATTTGTTGGCATCTATATGCTCATCACCAACTTGAATGATATCCATATTTTCAGCCGCCTGTCACAGGAGGAAAAAAAGCGATTTCATCATCAGGTTGTATTATATAATCAAAATCGACCAATGATTGATTAACAGCACATAATACAGTTTTTTCTGTTAATGCCATTGACCATTTATTGCCTTGCTGGCTTAATTTTTGTAAAAGGTCAGAAATCGACAATTGACTAACATCTAATAAGATACTTTCAACACCAATGAGCTCTCTTATTTGAGCAAAAAAAATAATTCTATTCATACTTTGACTATTTTAGTATTAGATTGCAAAATCACCCGATTTACCACCCGTTTTAGTTAATAATCTTACTTGAGTGATAACCATGTCTTTTTGTACAGCTTTACACATATCATATATCGTTAAAGCCGCTACAGATGCAGCAACCAATGCTTCCATTTCAACACCTGTTTGACCTTGCAATCGACATACGGACTCAATTCTAACACAAGAATTAACAATATCAGCTTCAATATTAACTTCAACTTTACTCAGTAAAAGCGGATGACAAAGGGGAATAAGTTCCCAAGTTTTTTTAGCGGCTTGAATACCTGCAATTCTAGCAGTGGCAAAAACGTCACCTTTGTGATGTTTACCTTCAATAATCATGTTTAATGTTGCTGAGTTCATCATAACCTGTGACTCAGCTCTTGCTTCCCGTGCCGTTATTTGTTTATTAGACACATCAACCATATGTGCATCACCATTATGATTAATATGTGAAAAGTTTTCTGGCATTTTGTACTCCTTAAAAAATATCACTAATTCTAATCTGCCAAGATAACAAATTTTATAAAACGATACCATATTTCGATCAATGGGTTACCATTTAAATTTTAAAGTTTAATCGCAAACTTATTAGATAAAATCCATAAAAAAACAAATGATGTCAGCTAGCTTTTGCGAGTTATATAAAAACTCAGTACAATATTGACCTTGATTAATTTTACTTGTGACACTTAATGCTGATCGCTCATGTAGCCTTACCGGTACCGCTTTACCAACTTTATGACTATTGCTTAACTTCACCTGCTCAAGTGGGTATGCGGGTAAAAGTCCCTTTTGGTAAACGTTTTGCTATAGGTATTATTGTTAAAATAGATCAGCAAACCGACATTGAAATTAAACACTTAAAATCGATTGTCTCAATAATTGACAAGCAACCGTTGTTCACAAATTCAATTTGGAAATTATTAAATTGGGCAGCTAATTACTATCATTATCCCATTGGCGAAGTTTTGTTTCACGCTATGCCTATTTTGCTACGCCAAGGTCGCAAAGCTTGCCAAGATGAAATTAAACAATGGCAACTGACGCAATTAGGTCAACATATTGATTTAAATACATTATCAAGAGCACCAAAACAAAAATTGTTATTATCTTTATTTAGAAATAATCAGTTGCATGATTCAGATTTAAGCTTAACTGTATATCATCAGTTACAAAAAAAACAATTGATTACCCAAATCAGTCAACAACCAAATAACATTCCATGGCAATCTAGTTTTTCAACTAATCGCAATACTATTGTATTAAATAACGAACAAATCCAAGCCATTAATACCATCAATCAACAAAATGATCATTTTTCAGTATTTTTGTTAGAAGGGATCACTGGATCAGGTAAAACGGAAGTTTATTTAAATGTCCTTACTGGCATTTTAGCAAAAGGCAAACAGGCTTTAGTATTAGTACCCGAAATTAGTTTAACGCCACAAACAATTAGACGTTTTGAACAACGCTTTAACGCACCGATTGATATTTTACATTCAGGATTAACCGATAAGCAACGGTTGAATGTTTGGTTAAGGAGTAAGAATGGTGAAAATGCCATTGTCGTTGGTACTCGCTCTTCAGTTTTTACACCGTTTAAAGACTTGGGCATAATTATTATTGATGAAGAACATGATAGCTCTTATAAACAACAAGAAGGATGGCGTTATAATGCAAGGGATTTAGCCATTATTCGTGCCAAATTCGATAATATCCCTATATTATTAGGTTCTGCAACACCGTCACTTGAAACCTTGAATAATGTCCAAAATCACCGTTATCAATTATTACAGTTAACTAAACGAGCAGGAAATGCACAACTAGCAAAACAATCTATCTTAGATATAAGAGGATTAGTCTTATCGGCTGGATTATCTCAACCCCTTATTGAACAAATAAAAAAACATCTAAACAATAACAATCAAGTCATGTTATTCTTAAATCGACGAGGTTTTTCACCTTTATTGATATGCCATGATTGTGGTTGGATTGCTGAGTGCCCACGTTGTGATAGACCGTATACCTTTCACCAACAGCAAAATAAACTCAGTTGCCATTATTGCGATACCCCAAGAGGGGTACCTAAACAATGCCCTAAATGCGGTTCAACGCACTTAGTACCCGTTGGATTTGGTACCGAACAACTTGAAAAACAATTAGCAATATTATTTCCAGAAATAAAAATTAGCCGAATTGATCGTGATACTGTATCTAAAAAAGGTGCACTCGATACATATTTACAAACTATTGAGCAAGGTGGTGCTCACATTTTAGTTGGTACCCAAATTTTAGCTAAAGGCCATCACTTTCCGAATGTTACTTTAGTTGGTATTGTTGATGTTGATGGTGCATTGTTTTCAAGTGATTTTCGCGCAACAGAGCGATTTGCACAAATCTATACGCAAGTATCTGGTAGAGCAGGACGTGAGGCCAAAGCAGGTGAAGTCATTTTACAAACCTATCATCCAGATCATCCTTTATTAAATATTTTGCTTCATCAAGGATATCAAGAGTTTGCCAAACAGACGTTGCTAGAGCGTCAAAAAACCTTATTACCACCATTTAGTTACCAGACATTAATTCGTGCAGCAGATCGTAATAATCAATATGCACCAGCATTTTTACAACGTATAGATGAGTGGTTAAAAATGCATTGTGACGATCCTGCTTTATGGTTACTTGGTCCAATGCCAGCAAATCAAGCCAAAAAAGCGGGGTACAACCGTTGGCAGTTATTAGTACAACATACTAATCGACAAAAGCTTCAAACTATTTTAGATCAATTAATTATAACAATAGAAAAATGGAATGAATCAAGCAAAGTTAGGTGGAGCATAGATGTTGATCCTATAGATAATTAATCGAAGCCATCTAGATAAACAGCCGACGAGGTTCTCAGTCGGCTGCCTAATTACGTTATAATGCTATTTTACCAGCATTTTTATCCAATGTTGCTTGACCAATACCTGATACCTCTTTTAATTGTTCTACTGAAACAAAAGGCCCAAATTTTTCACGATACTCAACAATTTTTTTAGCTTTACTTGCGCCTATTCCTGTTAATACTTTTGTGAGTTCCTCTGCCGAAGCGGTATTGATATTGACTTGAGTTATTTGTTGCTGATCTTGTTTAGCTACTTCATTAGGTAACATATCAGCTAAACTTACATTAGAAAACGCTAGACTCGATAATAAAAGACAGATTAGGGAAAATAGTTTCATTTGATTAACCTCTTAAATATAGTTATGCAATTAATATGCTTTATTACTATGTCATTGAATAAAACTATATGGCGTTAATCATTTAAAAAATGAGAAAAGTCACCTAAGTGACTTTTCTAAATTAAACAAATTTTCTGTAATTTTACGAACTACATCACAAATTTGCATCCGGCATTATTTCGATTTTAGCTTTAGAACGGATATCTTCAGCTAAATAATAATAGGTATTATTCATGAATAATGGTAATAATTCTGATGATATATCTTTCGATTCGCTAGGGGTATTAACACCCGTTAACACAACAACTGTTGCGCTTTTATCATTCAAATATTCTACGCCATACACGCGTTTAGATGTTGTTGAAGGTACCAGATCAAACACCATATTTATAACACGCGCATCGAGATCATTGTCATTACGATGTAGAGTATAATTTTTGGAAAATTGCACATTTGCCGAACTACCTTTATTATTTAATTGTTCCATTGTGCTATTAACAGTAGCTTGAAAACGACTATTGGCAATATCTTGATGTAATTTTTTATTAATTTCATCTTTAACTTCATCAAAAGGTGCAATACCTTCTGGTCGATAATCAACCACCTGAATGACAAAATCAGACAAATCTAAACCTTGTCCGACGGTTATCATTTCAGACACTTTACCTGTTACTTTACCATCAACTATCATTTCATCACTAAAAGCAACATCTCTAACTTCAGGATAACGTAAAATAGTTGATACATCATTAAAATAAGCCCAATCAGAATTAAATAGTGGTAAATCAGATTCTTTAGCAATCAATTCTAATGAATTAGGATTTTTGTTAACTGCAGCTTGGATTTTCTGTTCTACAGTTTCAAATGCATTTTTTATTTTCGAATTCTTAAGTTTTGATTCGATAATAGACTTAGCATAATCAAAATCCATTGCTTTAGCGGGTTGAATATCATCTAATTTGACAATAAGATATCCTTCATCAACAGCAATAGGATTAGATATTTGCCCTATTGTATCCAAATGTGCATCTTTAAATGCCTGTGGTAAAGAATCATCATCAACAAACCAACCTAATGAACCATTTTTACCATATGGAGATGCATTATCTTGATTAACAGTTTTAGCAATACTTTCAAAATTGCTACCTGATGCTAATTCATTAACAATATCATCAGCCTCATGTTTATCTTTGATATAAATTACACTATAAGATTTTTTTGCAGGAAAAGTATAATCTTTAATATTGTTATTAAATTCTTGTTTTACCTCATCACCACTGACATGAATTTTTTTATTATATTGATATTCTTCATTTAAAATATAATTAAATTTCACTCTCTCTTTTTTATAAAATTCACTTTGGTGTTCGTCATAATATTTTTGCTCATCCTCTAACGTAATTTTCACATCATCGAGATTAACAATATTGGGATTAATCGCTGCTGTATAAATGGTTCGAGTTTGCTCCTTCAATTTAGAAATTTCTGAGTCCACAGGTAAAACAAAACTCGAATTGATTAGAGCGTCTATGACTTGTTGTTGTTGTAAAGATGATCTTATACCTTCACCATAAGTATCTGGTGTGTAACCATTGGCAGCTAAGAGGTCTAAATATTTTTCATTACTAAATTTACCATTGTCAAAAAATACTCTTTGCTGTCTTATAAACTCTTTTACTTGGTCATTACTTATATTTGCACCAAGTTGTTGAGAAAATTTATAGGCTAAATAGTTGGTAATTTCAGAATAAAATACGTTCCGACGAAGTTGTTTAATAAATGCAGGATCACCCATTGACGTTGAGGTAACTTCTTTTGCGCGTGCTTCAAATTCAGCTCGACTAATACCTTCTCCATCAACTTTTGCAATATATAGTGTAGCATCGTTAGCTTTGTTACTACCACCAAACCCAAAAAAACCAATCCCTGTAAATATAAAAGATAAAATAATGATTGCAAAAATAATCTTAACGACAATATTATTTGCCGCTTTACGGATTGTATCCATCATTTCTTGCTTTTCTCCATACACCTTAAGTTTTAATTTGGCAAGTATAGCATATTTAGTTAAATTGGCTATTATCGGAATTATCCGAGATAAAAAAAAAGATCAACATCAGTTGATCTTTTTAATTTTAAGGATGATTAATTCAATCGGGCATGTGTAGGAATTTTAGTTTTCACTACTTTTGTAGCCTTTTTTGAAGAGGGTTTTAATTTAATGTTTTTTTTCAGTGGTTCGATACCAAATGGATTATTTTGTAATGCAATGGTGATCACGTCATCAATCCATTGAACAGGTCTGATATCAACTTCTGATTTTACATTATCAGGTATTTCCTCTAAATCTTTAACATTATCCTTTGGTATAATTACTGTTTTAATGCCACCGCGATGTGCTGCCAGTAATTTCTCTTTTAGTCCACCAATAGGTAACACTTCACCACGTAAAGTTATTTCACCTGTCATGGCAACATCTGACCGGACAGGATTACCCGTTAGTGTCGAAATTAATGATGTACACATGGCAATACCAGCACTTGGTCCATCCTTTGGTGTCGCACCATCAGGAACATGTACATGTATATCGCGTTTTTCGTAAAAATCGCTATTAATACCTAATTTTTCTGCTCGAGAACGTACCACCGTCAATGCCGTTTGGATAGACTCTTGCATAACATCACCTAACGAGCCTGTGTATGTTAGTTTTCCTTTACCAGGAACACTCACCGATTCAATTGTCAATAAATCACCACCAACTTCTGTCCAAGCAAGACCAATAACTTGCCCTACGCGATTTTCGTTGTCAGTTTTACCGTAATCAAACCGTTGAATACCTAAGAAATCCTTCAAATTATCTTGCGTAATAGTTACTTTTTTCAACTTACTGTTTAAGGCTAATTGCTTAACCACTTTACGGCAAATTTTGGCAATTTCTCGTTCTAAACTACGTACACCAGCCTCTCGAGTATAATAACGAATAATGCCGATAATCGCTGAATCATCAATCTCTATTTCTTTTGATTTTAATCCATTATTTTCAATCTGTTTCGAAATTAAATGCTGCTTTGCAATATTCAATTTTTCGTCTTCGGTATAGCCTGATAGACGAATGACTTCCATCCTATCTAATAAAGGAGCAGGAATATTCATTGAATTCGCCGTAGCAACAAACATCACATCCGACAAGTCATAATCAACTTCTAAGTAGTGATCACTAAATGCATTATTTTGTTCTGGATCAAGCACTTCTAATAATGCAGAAGCAGGATCACCCCGCATATCTGATGCCATTTTATCAATTTCATCAAGTAAAAATAACGGATTTTTGACACCGACCTTAACCATACGTTGTATCAATTTACCTGGCATAGAACCAATATAAGTACGTCTATGACCACGAATCTCGGCTTCGTCACGAACACCACCAAGAGCCATACGTACATATTGACGACCTGTTGCTTTAGCAATAGATTGACCTAACGATGTTTTACCTACCCCTGGAGGACCAACTAAACATAAAATTGGACCTTTGACCTTATTAACTCGTCCTTGTACGGCTAAGTACTCTAAAATACGGTCTTTAACTCGCTCTAAACCATAATGATCTTTATCCAAAACTTTCTGTGCTGCTTCAATATCTTTTTTGACTTTCGAACGTTTATGCCACGGAATCTGTATCATCCAGTCAATATAACCACGAACCACTGTTGCTTCAGCAGACATTGCCGGCATCATTTTGAGTTTATTAAGCTCCGCTAATGCTTTTTCGGTCGCTTCTTGAGGCATCTTTGCCTTAGTAATTTTCTCTTTTAGTTCTTCATATTCATCAGGTTTATTATCAATATCACCCAATTCTTTATGGATTGCTTTGATCTGTTCGTTAAGATAATACTCTTTTTGCGCTTTTTCCATTTGCTGTTTAACGCGCTGGCGGATATTTTTTTCAACTTGTAATAAATCAATTTCCGCTTCCATCAATGAGATAAGCAATTCAAAACGCTTTTCTAAATTAGCGGTAACAAGTAACTCTTGTTTTTGTTCAACTTTTAAAAATAGCGTAGCTGCAATTGAATCAGCAAGTTGAGAAGGCTCTTTGATTAATCGAATTGAATCGACAACTTCTTGTGTGACTTTTTTATTCAGTTTTGCATAATCATCAAAATTAGAAAGTACTACCCGCATTAAAGCTTCATTTAAATCACTATCTTTATTTTTTTCATGCAATGGTTGAATACTAGCAACGAAAAAATCATCTTCTTTTTGTTCAACAATATCAACAATTTTCGCTCTTTCGACGCCTTCAACTAATACTTTTACAGTGCCATCAGGCAGTTGAAGTAATTGCAAAATATTTGCTACAGTACCAATTTCATATAAATCATCAATCTCAGGATCATCTTGTGAAGGATTTTTTTGGGTTACAAGAAAAACTTGTTTGTCCATTTCCATTGCACTTTCAAGACAACGTATTGATTTATTACGACCAACAAAGAGAGGGATTACCATATGTGGAAAAACAACGACATCACGTAATGGTAAAATAGGCATAATCATTTGGTTAGTTTGTTTTGTTTTCATTTTATTCTCTCTAATAGTACAAAACCTATTATGTTGATATTGGGGTCGTTTTTAGATATTCAAGTCTATTATTTATGATTTAAATACATACTATTCCTGAAACATCTTGACAATATCTATACGATCTATACGTAATTATACCTAAACTATTTGAACTAATGCTTGTGAGTCAAAAACTAACAAGCATATCTAAAATTATGCTGAAAGCTCAACATTATCTCGGTATACTAAACTTGGCGTTTGAGACTGTTCAACTGTTTCTTTTTCAACTATCACTTTTTTAATATTTTTGTTTGATGGTAAGTCATACATAGTATCTAACAAAATATTTTCAACAATTGAACGCAAGCCTCGTGCTCCAGTTTTTCGTTTTAAAGCTTTAGTTGCAATAGCAGCTAATGCCTCTGGAGTGAATTCAAGTTCAACACCATCTAAATCAAAAAGTGTTTCAAACTGTTTTGTTAATGCATTTTTCGGTTCAGTCAATATACTAATTAAAGCCTCTTTATCCAGTTCAGACAATGTGCCAATCACTGGTAATCGTCCAATAAATTCTGGAATCAAACCAAATTTGACTAAATCTTCCGATTCGATTTGCGCCAATAATTCGGATTCTGTTGCTTTATTTTTAGTACTTTTAACATCAGCGCCAAAACCTATGCCGGTGTTAGTAGAAACTCGATTTTCGATAACTTTATCTAAACCACTAAATGCGCCACCACAAATGAATAAAATTTTAGAAGTATCAACTTGTAAAAATTCCTGCTGCGGATGTTTACGCCCACCTTTAGGTGGAACCGAAGCAATAGTTCCTTCAATAATTTTTAAAAGTGCTTGTTGAACGCCTTCACCAGATACATCTCGAGTGATAGATGGATTATCAGATTTTCGAGAAATCTTATCGATTTCATCAACATAAATAATTCCACGTTGAGCTTTTTCAACATCATAGTCACAATTTTGTAATAACTTTTGAATGATATTTTCAACATCTTCACCGACATAACCAGCTTCAGTTAGCGTTGTTGCATCAGCCATAGCGAAAGGAACATCTAAAAAACGCGCTAACGTTTCAGCTAATAATGTTTTACCACTACCAGTTGGCCCGATTAATAGAATATTACTTTTACCTAATTCAACATCATTACGACTAGCATGATTACGTAAGCGCTTATAGTGATTATAAACAGCAACGGATAAAACCTTTTTCGCTCGATCTTGACCAATCACATATTCATCAAGATGTTTTCGAATTTCATGTGGAGTTGGTAAAGGTTTGCTAATAAACTCTTCATGAGAAAGGAAGCTTTTAGTTTCTTCTTTTAAGATATCATTACATAATCCTATGCATTCGTTACAAATATAAATAGATGATGGACCAGCAATTAATTTACGAACTTCATGTTCACTTTTCCCACAAAAAGTACAATAGAGTAATTTTTCAGAACTTTCTTTATTCACTTTTACCACCTAATTTATTTATTATGATCGTTTACTGTATATGGCATCAACTAATCCATATTCAACTGCTTTTTCGGCAGACATAAAGTTATCACGATCGGTATCTTTTTCTATCACGCTGATATCTTGACCGGTATGCTTGGCTAAAATACTATTCAACCGACTTTTTACCTGTAAAATTTCCTGAGCATGAATTTGAATATCGGAAGCTTGTCCTTGAAAACCACCTAATGGTTGATGAATCATAACCCGAGCATTAGGTAAGCAGTAACGTTTACCTTTAGTGCCAGCAGTCAGTAGTAGTGACCCCATTGAACATGCTTGTCCCAAACAAATAGTGCTTACATCTGGTTTGATAAATTGCATTGTATCGTAAATAGCCATGCCTGCTGTGACGACACCACCAGGTGAATTAATATATAAATAAATATCTTTTTCGGGATTTTCAGCTTCTAGAAATAACATCTGAGCAATAATTAAATTCGCCATATTATCTTCAACTTGACCAGTTAAAAATATAACGCGTTCTTTCAATAATCGTGAGTATATGTCGTAAGCTCTTTCTCCTCGCGAGCTTTGTTCAACAACCATTGGAATAACGCTCATATATGGTTCTAAAGGCATTTTCATCTCCTAATTAAACAAAATAGCCCAAACAGACAATCCTTATTTGGGCTCTAAAGTGATCTTTTTGATTAAATGAAACAGATAATAAAAAAAACTAAGCTACTTGTTGATTCATTAATTCAGAAAATGAGTAATTTTTATCTGTTACTTTAGCGCTAGCTAATAATAAATCAACAACTTGATCTTCTAATGCTACAGAACGAAGATTATCCATAGCTTTTTTATCTTTATGATAATATTCTATGACTTCTTTTGGATCTTCATAAGCTGTTGCAATTTCATCAATTAATGATTTCACTCGTGTTTCATCAGCTTTAAGTTTATTACTTTCAATGATTTCACCAAATAGTAATCCCACCGATACGCGACGTTTCGCTTCTGCTTCAAAAAGTTCTTTAGGTAATTCCATTGCTTGTTTCACATTACCACCAAAGCGAGAGACTGCTTGTTGGCGTAATACATCAATTTCGCGCTCAATTAAGGCATTAGGAACATCAATTTCATTATTTTTAACTAAACCATCAATGACTTGAGCTTTTATTTTGTTACGAATAGTTGCATTAAGCTCACGTAACATATTTTTACGCACTTCTGCACGTAAACTTTCAACAGTACCATCAGCAATACCAAATCGTTTGATAACGTCTTTATTTAATTCAGGTAGTTCTAGCTCTTCAACTTTGTTTAAGGTCGCAGCAAAAACAGCCGGTTTACCTTTTAAGTTTTCAGCATGATAGTCTTGAGGGAAAGTGACGTTAATATCAAATTTATCACCAGCTTTATGACCAACAATTGCATCTTCAAAGCCAGGAATCATACGGCCTTGACCTAAAACTAGAGTAAAATTATCCGCTTTTCCACCTTCAAATTCACTACCATCAACTTGACCAACAAAATCTAAAGTAACGCGATTTTGTTCTTGTGCAGATTGATCTACCTCTTTCCAAGTGCCTTGTTGTTTACGTAAAGTCTCGATCATTGTATCAATATCAGCATCATTTACTTCAGCGACAGGTTTTTCAACTTCAATTTTATCTAAATCTTTAATTTTAACATCCGGATAAACTTCAAATTCAACCGTATAAGTATAATCTTGTCCTTCTTTAAACTGAGTAGGAGAATAAGTTGGTGCGCCAGCTGGATTGATTTTTTCTTGAATAATTGCATCAACAAAATTTCGTTGCATTAAATCACTTAATGCATCTTGTAAAATAGAAGCCCCATAACGCTGCTCAACAATTTTTAAAGGTACTTTTCCTTTACGAAAGCCATCAATACGTACTTTTTTTGCAGTATTAATGAGTTCTTTATCAACCGCTTTTTTAATGTCTTCTGCTTTAATTGTAATTGATAAACGTCGACCTAAACCTTGTGTTGTTTCTACCGAAACTTGCATCTTCATACCTCAAAATTATTAAATAATATCTGCTCAAAATTAGTTTAACTTAATAATTGAGCTAAAAAAATTGATAAAATAGGCAAGCATTATACCGACCGTAATCGCCTACGTCGAGACATTTAATAGTTTCTTCTCAAGCGCTTTCAAACGTTTATTCATTTCATCAATATGTAATACCAATGAAGCGGTTTTTCGCCATACTTTATTTTCTTGTAATGGGATCCCTGATGAGTAAACGCCAGGCTCTTTAATAGGGCGCATAACCATTCCCATTCCTGTTACGGTAACTTGATCACATATTTCCATATGCCCGTTAATGACGCTCGCTCCACCAATCATACAGTGACGACCAATAGTTAAACTTCCCGCCATAATAACGCCACCAGCGACCGCAGTATGATCACCGATTACATCATTATGCGCAATTTGGCATTGGTTATCGATAATCACGCCATCACCAATTACTGTATCATCGAGTGCACCACGATCAATTGTTGTTGAAGCACCAATTTCTACATTGTTACCAATGATAACCCGACCTAATTGTGGGATTTTAATCCATTTACCGCGATCATTAGCGTATCCAAATCCATCTGCACCAATGACGGTACCGGATTGAATTAAACAATTATCACCAATTATACAATTATGATATACAGAGATATTAGCCCATAATTTTGTCCCTGAGCCAATCGTCGTATTTTTTCCTATAAAACAACCAGGACCAATAATGCAATTATCACCAAGTACAACACCACTTTCGATAACAGCATTTGCACCAATCGAAATATTAGTACCTAATTTTGCTGTTGGATCTATTACAGCAGTCGTTGCTATACCTTCAGCGGGTACAGGTGTACTGTCAAGTAACTGAGCTAATTTTGCATAAGCGAGATAGGGATTTTTGACAATTAGAGCAGCACCCTTCCAATATTCAAGACTATCCTCTGTCATCACAACAGCAGAAGCTTTACATTCTAATAAGTTACTTTGCAATTTTTTATCAGACAAAAAAGTAATTTGTCCTGATTTTGCACTTTGCATTGAAGCAATACCGGTGATGGATAATTCACCATCACCATGTAACTTCGCATCAAGCTGTTGAGCTAGTTGTTTTAAACAAAAAGCTGACATTATTTACTAACCTTTTCCAATACTTTATTTGTGATATCTACAGCATCTGATGCTGATAATGTCGCTTCAGCTTTTAAAATGATATCGTACTTTTCAGTAGTAACAATGTCTTTAACCGCTTCTTGAATTTTAGTTAATAATTTGCCGGCTTCTTCTGTTTCACGTTTACGATAATCAGCTGAAAATGCTTTAGCTTTGTTTTCAAAATCAGAAATTGTTTTGTTTAATTTAGTTTTTTCAGAAGCAGATAAAGTCAGACCATCTTTTTTGAGACGAGCAGCAGCATCTCCTGCTTTCTTTTCTTCGTCTTGCAGAGATTTAGCTCTTGCTTCAAATTCCTTATCTAATGCTTTACCTACTGTTTCTCGTTGTGGCATTTTTTGTAAAACTGACATAACATCAACCACACCAATTTTCACTTCTGCATTTGCCATACCTGTAAACAATAATGCAGCACTTATACCTAGAACTGAAATAATTTTTTTCACTTTTATCACCTATGTCTATTTATTAATTTTGACATGGCATTACCATGTCGATCCTATATTAAACTGGAACTGTTGAGCCGAGTCTCCATTATATTTTTTAAACGGCTGTGCATAAGAAAAGACTAATGGTCCTAAAGGGGACATCCATTGCACAGCTAAACCTGCTGACATTCTTATATCAGATGGAGAGCTATAATCCGGAATATTATGTCCTTTAAAGTCCCATTCGGTATCCCATACTGTACCAGCATCAAAAAATACAGAGGTACGAACATTATCTACATATTTTTCACCAATGAATGGTGTTGGCACTATTAATTCAGTACTAGCAAAAGCAATAGCATTACCACCAACCGCATCTTTAGACCTTGTACATGTACTTGTATCATCTAAACCACTACAGCCTTTACTGTTATTGAAATATACAGCCTTAGGACCAACGGTATTTGATTTAAAACCACGAAGTACTGTTGAACCACCAGCATAGAAGTTCTCATAAAATGGTAATTCTTTACCGCCAAGACCATTACCATAACCTAAACGGCCACGAGTTAAAAAGACCCAATGATGTTCAGAATCAAATGGTAAATAATACGATGCATCAGTAACTAGCTTGTAAAAACGGTTATCAAATACTGGTGCAGAAATTTTAGCATTAGAGGTTATTTTTAAACCATCAGTCGGGAAGAAACCACGATCTAACGAATTATAAGTCCAATATGCATTTAATAATAAGTCATTGGTATCAAACGATATAGAGTGTTTATCTTTTGTTTTTTCGCCCATTTTATCAAAATATCGCCACATACCATATTGGGCTTTCATATCTGATAGCTTATGATTTGCGTATTCAGTACCAAAACGAACAAAATTATTCTCACTAATTGGAAAACCTAAATTAGCTGAGGCTCCCCATGTTTTACTCGAATATTCTGATTCATCTTTATCATCATCAGCTTTATAAGTATTATAATAAATACTTCCACCTAAACTGACACCATCCACCGTAAAATACGGGTCAACAATTGAGATAGATGCAGTTTTGTCAGTATCTGTAGTATTCACATCAAACGATACACTGTTACCTGTACCTAACCAGTTATCTTGTGAAATACCAGCATTGAAACTTATTCCACTATCTGAGCCAATACCAACACCAAATTTGATACTACCCGTATTGCGTTCACTCACTTTATAAATGATATCAACTTGATCATCAACGCCCGGAACACGTTCAGTGTTGGCTTCGACTGTATCAAAAAAGCCAAGTCGATTTAATCGATCTTTACCTAGTTCCACCAAACCGTTACTTAACCAAGCCCCTTCCATTTGACGAAGTTCACGACGAACAACACTCTCACTAGTAACAGTGTTACCAACGATTTTAATATTACGAACATAATAACGTTGGCCTACATCAACCATGACAGTTAATTTGACCTGATGGTTGGCATCATCCATCTCTGGTTGGATAGCCACTCGAGGATAGGCATAACCAAAATTAGCAAGTAAACGTTTAATATTATCTTCAACATCGGTAATTTTTTTGCCGTTATACAGCTCACCAATTGTTACGTTTTCTTTTGCTATTTTAGCAATAGCATCTTTATGACCAGCGAAATTGCCTTTAAAATCAAGGCCTGATAGTTTGTACTGCTCACCTTCATGAATATTAATGGTGACGTAAATGCCTTTTTTATCTGGCGTTAAACTTACTTGAGTTGATTCAATATTAAATCGAGCATATCCACGATTGAGGTAAAAACTTTGTAATTCATCTAGATCGTTAGCTAATTTTTGTTTTTGATATTTACGATCACCAAGCATATTCCACCAAGGAACTTCATCTCGCAAAGAAAAACGGGCAATAAGCTCTTCAGAAGAAAAAGCTTTCGCACCGACAATATTGATTTGATCGATTAATGCGGATTTTCCTTCTGCAATAACTAATTTCAGATCAACACGATTTCGAGATAATGGTGTAACAACAGCTTTGATTTTTGCGTTATATTTACCGACACTATAATAAAAATCTTCTAGCCCTTTTTCTATTCCTGAAAGCATTGTACGATCCAACGCTTCACCTTCTCGAATTCCAGAACTATCTAAATTCTTTTTTAACATGTCATCTTTGACTGATTTATTACCAGAAAAAGTAATACTTGCAATAGTTGGCCGTTCTTGAACATGAACAATTAATCGATCACCATCACGAGAAACACTAATGTTTTCAAAATTGCCACTCGCATAAAGTGATTTGATGATACGCCCTAGATCGGCCTCATTCACATAATCGCCAACTTGAACAGGCATTTCAAGCAATGCCGCTCCCGGAGTAACCCGTTGTAATCCTTCGAATTTAATATCCTTTACCACAAAATCATCAACACAAAATGCGTTAGAACTGTATACCGCTGTGGTACTAAACAGCAAAGATGCTATAAGTAATTTATTTATTTTCATTGTAAATGTTTATAACCTCATCCCATCACAATCGTAAAACATCATTAAATAGTGCAATTCCCATTATTACCATTAATAATAAAAACCCTATACGAAATAATCGTTCCTGAGTTATATTAGATAAAGCTTTTCCCTTAATCTTTTCACATAATAATAAGACAAGGTGACCGCCATCTAGCATTGGTAATGGAACAAGATTGATAACCCCCAAACTTATACTGATAAAAGCAAGAAAGTATAAGTAAGGTGTGAAACCATAACTTGCTGTTTGCCCTGCGCTTTTTGCTATCGTTATTGGCCCAGATAAATGCTTAAGCCCAATAACACCTGTCACTAGCTGATAAAGTGAACCTACAGTTAATTTTGTTGTTAATACTGTTTGCTCAATGCCTTTACCTAATCCTTCAAAAAAACCATACTGCTTAACTACCGCGTTTGAAGAAGGATATAAACCCGCTACACCTTCTCCATTTTTTTGAATGGTCGGTGTAAGAAGCAGTTCAACATCATGATTCTTCCGTTCGACCTTCAATGTTAGTTTATTTGCTTTTTTTATCTCAGCTGAAAAATCATCCCAATTAGTATAAAGTTTATTATTATAACTGATAATTTTATCACCAATTTGTAATCCTGCTTTTTCTGCTGCAGATTCTGGCACAATTTTACTCACAATTGGATAAATTTCCAACGCTTTAGGAATAAAACCAAATGTTGTAATTGCTGATTCTTTCTCTACATCAAATCGCCAATGGCTAATATCGACAGTTTTTCTAATTTCGTCTGTACTATTTTTGGTTGATACTAAGTAAGTTAAAGACACATCATGTTGCCCCATAACCGATATCAGAGCTAGATTTACATCATTCCAACTGTCTATCTGAATATCATTTACTTTTTTCAACTCTGCATCGACCGGTAGATTTATTGTCGATGCTGGCGTATTGGGTATCGTTTCTTTAATTTTGACAGGATAAACTGTCACACCAAGTAAAAAAATACCCCAATAAATTACTGCCGCTAGAACAAAATTAGCTATAGGACCTGCAAATACGATTGCAGCTCTTTGCCATAGTTTTTTATTATCAAAAGCCGAGCTTTTATCAATGGTTGCTAATTCTTTCGATCTTCCATCTAGCATTCTAACATAACCACCAAGAGGAATCATAGCAATAACAAATTCAGTTCCACTTGAAAATTTATGCGACCATATTTTTTTTCCAAATCCAATGGAAAAACATTCAACACGAACTCCACATAAACGAGCTACAAAAAAGTGGCCGAATTCATGTATAGTCACTAATATACTGATAGTAATGATAAATAACAACAGTGACCAAAGCAAAATCTATAACCTTTTTATAGTAAATGCAAAGATAATACAGTAAAAATAGGCACCGCAGCTGTTAAACTATCTATTCGATCTAAAAGACCACCATGACCAGGTATCAGATTGCCACTATCTTTTATACCTGCTTCTCGTTTAAACATACTTTCAGTAAGATCACCTAATACTGAAACCAAAATTGCCAATAATGAACTAATAAAAAATACATTAAATTTAATATTAATAAGATTCGAAAAATAAGCAAGAACACTAATAACCACTGCCAGACTTACTCCACCAATAAATCCTTCTACTGTTTTACCAGGTGAAACTTTTGGTGCCAATTTTCTTTTTCCAAAACTTCGTCCAGCAAAATATGCGCCTGTATCGGTAGCCCATACAAGAACAAATACATATAACAACAAAGTCGCTCCTGTATAACAATTTGAACTATAATTGACCGACCTTAACCCAACCATACCAAGGAAAAAAGGCACTAATGTAAAAAAAGCAAACAGTAATTTTAATGTAATTGAATTAAACCAATAATGTGCAGTTTTGGGATAAGTCATAACTAAAATTAGTGCAATTAACCACCAAATAATGGATAATGATAATATTACGCTATAGAGTGTTATTTTTAATTCAATTGGAATTGGAATAAAATAAAGTACAGCCAATATCACTACCATTAGAAGAGCAAAAAACAATTTATTTTGTTGGTTAGTAATATGTAAAAATTGAGCCCACTCCCATGCAGCGATACCACCAATTATCATCATAATAACAACAAAAACGGATAATGGAGCAAAAAAAAGTATAATTAACACAAGTGGAATGAGCGCAATTGCAGCCAATAATCGTTGAATTAACATGAATGTTCCTCTGCTTGAATACCACCAAAACGTCGTTCTCGGGTATTAAAAACATCAATTGCTTTATCAAATAAAGCTTGATCAAAATCCGGCCATAAAACATCAGTAAAATAAAATTCTGAATATGCTATTTGCCATAACAAAAAATTACTAATTCGATACTCACCGCCAGTGCGAATAACGAGATCGACATCGGGTAATTCGTTCATACTTATTTGTGAAGCAAAGTATGTTTCGGTAATATCATCTAAAGTGATTTTTCCATCTAAAACATGTTTAACCATTTTTTTCGTTGATTGAATAATATCCCATCGCCCACCATAATTAGCTGCAATATTCAATACTAACCCAGAATTGTCTTTTGTTAGTTGTTCCGCTTTAATGATCATAGTTTGCAATCGTTCATTAAATTGCGAAATATCACCAATAATATTTAACTTCACATTATTATTATGCAGACTTTTCATTTCACGATTTAACGCGTAAATAAAAAGTGAAAGTAATGCTGAAACTTCATTTTGAGGACGCTTCCAATTTTCACTACTAAATGCATATAAAGTCAAAGCTCTAACACCTAAGGTTGATGCATAACTGACAATTTTACGAACAGCTTTTAAACCAGCCCTATGCCCAACTGCGCGTAACTGCTCTCGTTGTTGGGCCCAACGACCATTGCCGTCCATAATAATTGCTACATGATTGGGAATAGATCTTTGTTGAATCATGAGACATGCCAATCCATATATAGCTTTTTATAAATGTTTTGATCAAATATAGCCATCATCAATTAACGGGTTCCATAAACCACAATGGTTTTACCATGTGCCGATATTAAATGTTGGTCTTCTAGCATTTTTAAAATTCGACCAACAGTTTCACGTGAACAGCCAACAATTTGACCTATTTCTTGACGGGTAATTTTGATTTGCATACCATCGGGATGAGTCATTGCATCGGGTTGTTTGGCTAGATTTAATAGCGTTTGAGCAATGCGACCGGCAACATCTAGAAAGGCTAAATTACTCACTTTTTCTGATGTTACTTGTAAACGGCTTGCCATTTGACTTGCAAGTCGCATTAAAATATCAGGATTGACTTGAACAAGTTGCTTAAATTTTTTGTAAGAAATTTCGGCCACTTCACAACTTGTTTTAGCTTTAACCCAAGCGCTTCGTTCTGTACCTTCTTCAAACAAACCTAATTCGCCCAAAAATTGATTTTGATTCAAATAAGATAAAATCATCTCATTGCCTTCATCATCTTTAATTAATACCGCAACAGAGCCTTTTACAATGTAATAGAGAGTTTCTGCTTTTTCGCCTTGATGAATGAGAGTGCTTTTGGCGGGATACTTATGAATATGACAATGCGATAAAAACCATTCTAATGTTGTATCCGTGTGCTGTTTACCAATCATTATTCCTTCCTCTCAATCCAATTTCCAATTTACACACTATAACAAAGTTGAGCGATAAATTATATACTAAGCTATAAGGAATTTAGTGATTATTTAACAAGCTTGATGTCGATCGTTTGGTGCAGTTCAGACCAAAAAATTGCCGCTTTTCCCGCAATCAATTGAGATTTAACATTATCTACTTTTTCTATAAGTGATATTTCTTGCAAACCGTAATCCGTACCTTCACGTAACACAAAATATTCAATTAAATTATTCAGCGTATTTGAATCTAGTTCTTGCCAAGGAATGATCATAATATTATCAAATAAGTGATTGTGATATTTATTCTATAATAGAAATAACATGCTATAAAGATAGTAACTAACAAAAAACTAATAAAAAAACCACTCTTAAGAGTGGTTTTTAATCTATTAAAAAACAGAACTATATTAATTCAATACGAATAATATTATCTGTCTGTTGAAACTTTCAACAAGTAACCTTGCGCACCAGCTTTGTATTTAGTGTTATAAAGCTCATTATTATTCTTGGTACCGTCTGAACTACCTAAATAGATTGTATCATTCGTACCTGTTGTAGTTGTGGTTCCGGTTAAAGTTTCGGTGGTTACAGCATCCTGATAATCAGCTGTCGCTGCTGGATCATTAGATAGCGTCCAAATGTATGCATATGAAGATGTTTTCACTAACTCACCTGCATCAGGAAGGTTGTTCTTGTTTGTGTCTTCCCATACTACAGCACCATATTTTTCGCCATATTTAGGTGTTGGAGCATCGCCTGTCGCAGGTTTAACTGTATAGTTAACAGTTAAATCTAAATTACCATCAGTATTATATTTGAAAATACCAACTCTATAGTTATCATCGATGAATGGACCTATACCAGGAGGAACATCACCAGGACCATGCTCGTCATCTGAAGGTTTTGTTGGCTGATTATTATCAACTTCAGGTGGCACTTTTGACCAGATATCAGATACGTTCAACCATTTATTCGTATTTGGTAAACCAAATTCTGTCTGTTCTTGTAAAGTGAAACCAACTTGGTCAGCACCACTAAATTCACTATTGATCTTGAATATAATTGTACCTTCAGACACACCATTTACATTTGGTCCTGCTGTTGATGTTAAACCTTCAAGTACATTGATTTTTTTCCAATCACCATAGTTACCAGTAGCATCTTTTTGTCTTACGAAAAAAGTAACTGTTGCTTGAATGTTTTTATTATCAACATCACCATCTTTATCTTTCAAATTATATGAAATTTTAAAATAGTTACCAATTTTAACCGGATCTTTATCTCCAATTGGTGTTAGACCTGCGGCATCAGTTGTAATTGTTAAGGACACAGTATGATCTACATCCCCACTTTTCTTTGAAAGTATTGGCGCATTACCATGAATTGGCGCTACTGTCTCCGTTGTTAGTACAGCAGCAAATGCGCTACTTGAAGCATAACCAGCTAATAATAAGCCGAATGCGACTTTTTTTAACGTTAAATTTTTCATGTTTAACTTCCTATTTTATTTCTAAATTAACATGTTGTATTTATATAAATACACCACTTTGGTTGGTGTTCCCAGTAATAGGCTGCCGATTAACTTCGACAACCTAAAATCTATTATTAATTAACAACGACTTGCAATTTAAATCCTTGATCCCCAGCACAAGCTAGTGGCGAGGTATTAAGTGTTGCTAAATTCAAATAAGTCGGCGCTCCTTCACTCTTTTCAATACTCATTCCTGAAGACGCATAACTTTGTGTTCTTAAACTTCTTAATGTGTAATGAGCATCAACACCCATAGCGACATTAAACCAAGGTCCATTAGGGTTCTTCACAAAATCTGGTAATGCACTTGTTGCCTTACTACCAGGACATGCAAGCTCATTTGAACCCACTAATGACCAAATTATAAATGGATTTTTAATTTCGTGCGCTTCATCTTCGTAACCCATAGGATAAGCTTTTACATAATATTCAGAATCAACTTTCCACTCATTTGGGCCGCTTGGGTCAAATTGAAGAAGATGACCTTCACTTCTTGCTACTAATACACCATCACTACGATAAACTTTTACTATTCCCGCTTTACCGCCAGAGAAATCTACGGTCGCTTTATTAAACGATGTCCCAAACTGATCAATTGTGATAGAAAACTCAACAACACCTTCAATGTTAGAAGCAACATCTAAAAGATAACTATCACCTATGACCTCTGTGCCTGCTGCTGTTGCTGACTTGGAAGAAGCTTTTTGTCCCATTTTTACTTTTTCAAAACCTTTAACAATAATACAAGGTTCTTGTGTCGGACAAGAGTTAACATTACCAGAAACACCATTAATTAAACTAATTTTTTTACCATTACTAGTCGCTGTCCAGCCTTTTAATACTGCATCAAAAGTTTCTGGAATACGATTCATTAAATCATCATCACTAAAACCTATTACATCTTGCGCAGAGGTAATTGAACCATTAATAACCTTTGGTTTAACTAACGTTGCTAATACGGTTATTGCACTTTGCCCATCTGCTGGATTCATTGCTAAAGCAGTTTTATTCCCACCTTTATCTACAGCCCAAACTCCAATTTTGCGCATTGAAGGATTAGGCAAAACTTCGAAAGTAACAGAGTTAGATGTCGCCGATTTACCTTTACCATCAGTCACTGTAACAGATAAAGTATATTTACCATTAGTACTGATTGGGTGACGCTGACCGTTTGCATCAACATAATTCGGCGCGACAATCTTCCAATTATTTGTATCAGCAGGAGGCGTCATCCAACTAGAAGCTGTACATATTCCAACAGTAGAGCATAGAAAGCCGCCTCCAGCATCAATTTCCATCATGTCACCAGACCATGAAAGGCTATTTAAACCTTTAGCATTATGTACACCAATAGTAACGCCGTAAGACTCACCTTCAAGTAACTGAAGTGCTTCAAGTCCTAGATCGACGCTCATTTTTTTATCTTTATATTCAAGTACAATATAGTTATTACGATCGACAAGATCATAACGGCTACCTTTAACTGAACGAGCAGCCTGAACCATATCAGGATCCAACTGATCTTTTAAAGGTGTACCAATACGATAGTTCATCGTCAATTCAGCTTTAGTTGCCTTTTTATTATCTTGTCCACGCTTATGTTCAGCTTTGATCGTAAAAAGCGGAACTGGCGTATAATCAATACTAGCCGTGATTGCTCTTGGGTCTTTTTGCAAATTATCTTTGCCAAACAATGCGACTTTATCACCATAGTATTGTTCATACATTAAAGAACCACCAAGATGTGGATATTGAGGTAAATAGCCTTGGAAACGGATATCAAATCCTCTAGCTGCTCGTTCTAAATAATCATCAAAGTCTTTAGATTCTTTCCAATCTGATAATGGATGATAATAGTTAACAGCAAACTTCATGTAATCGGTCCAAGCTTCAGCACCCACCCCTAAACGGTTATGAGATCGTTGAAAATCGTGGTCGAAAAATACGTTATAACCCAATAACCACTTTTTATCTGCTACATCCCAACGTTGACCTATACCAAAGTTACCAATACGCCGATTATGTTCATATTCTTGAAACGAAAGTTGAGTAAATATCAACGTATCTTCTGTATCCAACCAAGGGCTAAACAATTTAAGATTGACGTTATTAAACGTACCTTTATCGCTTAAATCGAATTGCAATTGCGCAGTACCAAATCGACCTAAAAAGTCTTGTGCTGCACTTTTGATTGGATCAACAATTTGGTTTCTAACACCACCGCGGACATAATCCTCAGCATAATCTTTAGCTTTACTCTTTATATGACCTGACAAACCGCCATTATCTGGAGAGGTTATCTGTTTCCAATCTTGACTTGCTAAAGTTTGAATTGTTGATGCAACTTGGCTGGCTAAAGCACTTCTATCCACTTTAGGATCATATGTATCATCGGATCCTAATTTAGGCAGATTAGCATATTTATTTTGGCTATCAGGATCCACTTTCTTTATTGCTGGTAATAATGGCGAATTTTCAGGAAGAACCAATCGTTCGCCAATCTCAACCACATCTTTCTTGTCATAACGACCAGCATTCATTGCTCTTAATTCAGCAATAGATATACTACTTAGTAAAGCAATTTGATATAAGCTTCGTTGTTGGTTATTCACCATTTCACGAACTTTAGTACCATCTTTTAACTCAATTATCTTATTGCTATCAACAGCAGTTACTGGGCTAGAAGTGTTACTACCCGTAGCCCATGTTGTTTGACAACCTAGAGCTATAACAATTAGTGCAGAGATAACTTTTAAATTAAGATTGTTTCTCATCTTAATTATTCCTTATATTTCACCGGCAACATTGCTACAAAGTAACAAGTTATTTTTATTCTAAATAAGCATAGTTATAATTAAACCTTGTACACTTACGGTTCAAATTTATTGTTTTTCTATACTTAAATTTATTTAAAGATTGTGGATTTTTTTACAAAACCTCTTATTGGGTAGGATCATATTACAAAACTGTCATTTATCAAAATGATTTTATAATTTTTTTTTGATTTTTTTTTGTAAAAATATTAAATATTGTTTTTTTTCAGGTAATTAATATTATTTAATTATTAAAAGGCTCTTTTACATAAAATTATAATTAATTGATTTATATGAATATTATTTTTATGACTTTTTTGTTATTGAAAAAAATCGAGAGGGAATAATAGAAAATAAATAAAAAAAACAGACAAATTAGCAAAAATTTATCTGTTTTTGAGATGTCTTCAACTGATCAATTATACGATTGATCTTCATTATAAATTTCTAAATTTTCCGATTCCTTTTGGCAAAACACTTTTTTATCATCGTTGCGTTTTTTTTCTAAAAGTGACAAATAAGTATCATTTATACCTTGAGTAATATACTTGCCATCAAAGACCGAACATTCAAAATGAGTAATGTTAGGATTTAATTCTCGTATCGCAGCAATTAAATCATTAAGGTTTTGGAAAATAAGTTTATCTGCACCAATATCTTTAGCGATTTGATCAACGTTACGATTATAAGCAATAAGTTCTCTGGCAACAGGCATATCGATGCCATAAACATTAGGGTGTCTTATTTCTGGTGCAGCCGAAGCCAAATACACTTTTTTAGCACCACAAGAGCGTACCATTTGAAGTATCTTTTCTGACGTAGTGCCTCGTACAATTGAATCATCTACCAGAAGAACATTTTTTCCTTCAAATTCTATACGATTGGCGTTGAGCTTTCTTCTTACTGAAAGTTTACGTGCACTTTGCCCTGGCATAATAAATGTACGACCAATATAACGATTTTTAACAAATCCTTGTCGATAAGGTTTATTTAAAATGCGTGCAATTTCGAGCGCAGCATCACATGAGGTTTCAGGAATGGGAATAACGACATCAATATCGATATCTTTCCATTCTCTCGCTATTTTTTGACCTAACTTTTGCCCCATTAAAATGCGAGATTGATAAACAGATACCCCATTCATTAGCGAATCAGGTCGGGCAAAATAGACATATTCAAAAATACATGGATAATATTGGGGGTTATCTGCACATTGTTGTGCATAAAATTGGCCATCTTGGGTAATGTAAATAGCTTCCCCTGGTTCAACATCACGCATCAATTCAAAATCAAGAATATCTAATGCAACGCTTTCTGACGCAACCATATATTCAGTTTTACCATTATCAAGTACGCGTTTTCCTATCACTAAAGGACGAATACCATATGGATCACGAAAAGCAACAAGTCCATGTCCAATAATCATAGCAACACAGGCATAAGCACCCTGAATAATATTATGTACTTGATGAACAGCCTGAAAGATATTATCAGCCGTTAACGGGTAAGTTGGAAATTTATCCAGTTCATTAGCTAAAATATTTAATAAGACTTCTGAATCCGAATTAGTATTGATATGGCGGCGTGCAAGTTCAAATACTTTATGGCGTAATTGGTCGGTATTAGTCAAATTTCCATTGTGTGCAAGCGCAATACCGTAAGGTGAATTAACATAAAAAGGTTGAGCTTCGGATGGACTAGAACTACCTGCTGTAGGGTAACGAATATGACCTATACCCAGTTTACCTTGAAGTCGTTGCATATGATGTTCTTGAAAAACATCTTTAACCAAACCATTAGCCTTACGTAGACGAAAGCGATTTTGCTCATCAATAGTAACGATTCCGGCCGCATCTTGCCCTCGATGTTGTAACACCGTTAGAGCATCATAAATTGATTGATTAACTGTACTACATCCTACAATACCAACTACACCACACATATAACAATTACCTCAAATCTAATGCGCTAAAAAAGAAGACGAATTTTGGATATAATCAAAAAACCAACGAATAATAAAATGAAAATGTGGAATAAGCTGAGACTGAGTCCAATATTGAGATTGTGATAAAGGAGTAAAAGTATCAATAAAGAAAAGTACTGCAGCGACGACTAAAATACCACGTAACACACCAAAACAAATCCCTAAAACGCGGTCTGTACCTGATAACCCCGTTTTTTGAACCAACTGACCAATAATATAAGACACTATAGTACAAACTAATAATGTAGCAATAAACAAAATAGCAATAGCAACCGCAATTTTAACCACATCACTATCAAAATAGGTCAAATACTGGGTAATATGAGAATAAAATCGGCTAGCAATAAAAAAAGCAAGTATCCAACTGATAAGGGATAACGCTTCTCGAACAAAACCTCGAACAATGCTAATTAATGCAGAAAAAACAATGACCCCAATAATCGTAAAATCAACCCAATTCATCATCATAATCACTCACAATCTTATGTTAAGAATTTATTTTATTATAGTTACTGTATTTAATTAGCCACTATAATACCTTTAAGTTTTGTCAAAGTATCTAGATCAACAATAACTTGTTCTGCTTGTTCTCTTTTAGCGTAAGGCCCAATCTGCAATTTAATAAGCTGGTTGGGTTCAGGATTTTTGGGAATTAGCCTAACGTTATAGTTATTTAATCGTAATAAAGCTACAAGCTCTTCTATTTTTTGTCTATTTTTTAACGCAGTAAGTTGAATCATGTAAGGTTTAGTTTCTTGACTTGATACAACTGACTTATTATTTACTGATGAAACACTATCATCATTTGTTGAAATATTATTTGAAGATAACGTATTTGAATTTTGCTCATCTTCCGGAATATAAGGAATATCAGCAACCTCATTATTTGGATTACCAAGTTGACTTCCAGATTCAGTTGATGATGTTATAACTTGATTTTGCTGGTTAACAATTTCAGGTTGTAAAATAGGCGTTGAAGAAGTGGGTAAATTTGATTTATCGGTTAAAATCGATGGCGCTACTGCTGCTAAAATTAACAATAAAGTGGCAAAACCGACCCATCGATTTCGAACCCTATTTGGTGTGCTATTATTATTTTTTTTATTTTCCATAAAATTAATCATCAATTTCAGCTAAGACTGCAGATACCGTATGAAAAGATCCACACACCACAATAATATCATTTTTTTGAGCATCTTGAAGTGCTGCTCGATAAGCATCACAAACATGATCAAATGTTAAAACGTTATGGGCATTATTCTCGACTAAATATTGTTTTAATACATCACAACCACATCCTCGATCGCCATAAAGTGATGCACAATACCAAGCATCTCCATTTAATAACGACAATGTACCTTTGATATCCTTATCTTTCAACATGCCAATTACAAACAGGACTCGACCAATATCCTTATTTTCGGTTTTTAAAGAATTTAACTGATTAGCTAAATAATGAGCAGCATGAGGATTATGTGCAACGTCTAAAATAACAAGTGGATGAGTTTTTACAATTTGAAATCGTCCCGTTAGGCTTGCTTTACCTAATCCTTCATTTATTTGTTGCCCAGCAATCTTGAATGATGAATAATTTAGGGCTGCAATAGCAGTGGCTGCATTTGCTAACGGCACATGAGGAGTCACTAAAGATGAATATTGACATTTGTCAGAATAAAATTCCCAAACATTTTTATCTTTTTGCTCATAAGACCAATTTTGGTTTACCGCATATAAAGGACAATCGACAGCATTTGCCACATCAAAAATTGATTGAGGAATGTCTGGCTCCCCAACAATAGCAATACTTTTAGGCTTAAATATACCTGCTTTTTCTCGACCAATGCTTTCACGAGTATTACCTAAATAATCGACATGATCTATAGCTATCGAAGTAATAATAGCCACATCAGCATCAACAATATTAGTCGCATCAAAACGCCCACCTAACCCGACTTCTAAAATAACAACATCTAAATTGGCTTGCTTAAATTGATATAAAGCCGCAAGTGTTGCAAATTCAAAATAAGTCAGTGATATATCACCTCGAGCATTTTCAATTTCAATAAATGCATTTATTGTTTCTGCCTCGGTCGATTCTTGATTATTGATTCGTACGCGTTCAGTAAAACGTAAAAGGTGAGGAGAACTATACACACCTACTTGCATATTTGCTGCAAGCAATATCATTTCAAGTGTTTTACACGTTGTGCCTTTACCATTTGTTCCTGCAACAGTAAATACATAAGGAGCTGGTTGTAATAAGTTAAGCCTTTGAGCAACGGCTCTAACACGATCTAACCCCAAATCAATGGTCAATGGGTGTAGTTGCTCTAAATAACTAAGCCATGATTGTAAATCAGACTTAGCATTAGGTTTCGTATTTTGTATGCTCACTTAATTTGTCTCATTATTGGTGACATCATAAAAAGGGCTTGGTAATTTCATTAATTTAGCTAATAAACTGGCAATTTTAGAACGCATGTCTTTACGATGAATGATCATATCTAACGCGCCTTTTTCAAGTAAAAATTCGCTACGCTGAAAACCTTCAGGTAAGGTTTCACGTACAGTTTGCTGAATGACTCTGGGACCAGCAAAGCCAATTAATGCCTTAGGTTCAGCAATATTAATATCACCTAGCATAGCTAAACTTGCTGATACGCCGCCCATAGTAGGATCGGTCATCACCGAAATATAAGGTAAACCTTCATCTTGCATTTTAGCTAAAATTGCACTTGTTTTTGCCATTTGCATGAGTGAAAAAAGTGCTTCTTGCATGCGAGCACCACCACTAGTTGAAAAACAAATTAATGGGCATTTATCAGCAATGGCTTGTTCTGCTGCACGTGTAAATAAAGCTCCTACAACAGAAGACATTGACCCACCAATAAAAGCAAATTCAAAACAAGCTACCACAACAGGAATCCCCAATAAAGTGCCTTTCATTACAACCATAGCTTCTTTTTCGTGCGTTTCTTTTTGAGCCGCTAATAAGCGATCTTTATACTTTTTAGTATCTTTAAATTTTAGAATATCTTTAGGCGCTAATTCAGATCCAATTTCAACATCAGAACCTTCATCTAAAAACCGATATAATCTTACACGTGCAGGAATATGCATATGATGATCGCATTTAGGACATACCTCTAAGTTACGATCTAATTCAGCTTGATAAATAATTTGCTCACAGTTACTACATTTGGTCCAAACACCACCAGGAATATTCGCTTTTTTATGATCTGACGATATATTATTTTTACTTAGAATTTTCTCAATCCAGCTCATTATGATTCTCTCATTTGATACGCTTTTAGAAATATCGGGGTATTGTATAATATTTTGGAATAATTCTTAATAGTTGTTTTAACTTTTATCTTTTTAATCAATTTTTTTCGAAAATTATCTGCATTTAAATATAAAAATAATCAAAATAAAAGCTATAAAAAATAAATATATCTATAACAGCATAATGACGAAATAAAATCACCATACCATCGTGACAACATTAAAAATATAATTAATATGATCTTGAAAAATTATTAGTATATAATTGCCTTTAATATATTTTTCCATTTTTTTGAAATAAGGGGTTACAGATGGACAAGGAAAAAGCAAGCGCACCATCGTTTCAAGATGTTTTAGAGTACATTCGTCTATCACGTCGATTAAATAAATTAAAACGTGAAATAGCAGACAACGAGAAAAAGATTCGTGACAACCAAAAACGCGTTCTATTACTTGAAAACTTAAGTGAATATATTAAGCCTGATATGACATACGAAGAGCTTCAAGCGATTATTGCTAACATGAAAAGTGACTATGATGATCGTGTTGATGATTATATTATCAAAAATGCTGAAATTTCTAAAGAACGCCGTGATATTAGCAAAAAAATGCGAACATATCGCTCAAATTAATTGCAATTAAATAACTCCCACAATGGGAGTTATTTTTTTAGCTAATAACGTTAACCACCTGCTAGTTTTACCTTAAAACCTTTTTCTTCTAACAATGTTTTCAGTAAATCTCGTTTATCACCTTGAATCTCGATGGTTTCATCTTTGATAGACCCGCCACAACCACAGCGTTTTTTAAGTTCTGCTGCTAACTTTGATAATTGGGCATCATCCAAATCAAAACCCGAAATCACACAAACACCCTTGCCTTTACGCCCCGAAGTTTGCCGTTGAATACGAATAATACCATCACCTTTATCACGAGATAATTGTGTCTCTTTCGGTTTTATTCGACCTTTATCGGTTGAATATACAACTAGATTATCAGACATGCTTTGCTTAGCTCTTAGTTAAATCAAGTGTAGTTAAAATGGACTGTAATGCCTTAGCAGGATCTTCAGCTTGAGTAATTGGTCGACCAATGACAAGATAATCAGCACCCGCAGCTTGAGCTCGTTGAGGCGTCATGATACGACGTTGATCATCTGGCGTCGAACCGGCTGGACGAATACCTGGAGTAACTAATTTAAAATCACTGCCAAGCCGAGTTCTAAAACTTTGAACTTCTTTCGCCGAACATACAACGCCATCAAGCCCACAATTCTTAGCTAGTATAGCTAATTTTGTCGCCTGTTCTAAAGGTGAAACATGAATACCAATTTCTTGAAGATCAGAAGACTCCATACTCGTCAATACTGTCACTGCAATTAATATTGGTGCTTGTTTACCATAAGGATAAAGTGCATCTTTTGCTGCTTGCATCATGCGAGCACCACCACTTGCGTGTACATTAGTCATCCAAACCCCTAAATCGGCAGCGGCAGAGACGGCTTTAGCTACCGTATTTGGAATATCATGAAATTTAAGATCTAAAAAAATATCAAAGCCTTTATTCATAATTTGTTTAATAAATTCAGGCCCGGCATGGGTAAATAACTCTTTGCCAATTTTAAGACGGCAATCTTTTGGATCAACACGATCAATAAAATTCCATGCTGATTTAACATCAGCAAAATCAACAGCAACAATAATTGGAGATGACATAACTTAGTTATTCCTTTTTAGTCTTAAATTTTGTCTATTTTTTTTGTACAAAGTCATTCAAATCAGCATAAAACATTCGAGCACTCTCTTTATAACCTTGTAATGTTTGATGAACTAAATCTGCACGAGCCAGTCCCCGCTGTCGCCACTCTTTAACTGCAAATTTACCCCCCATTGCCAGTTGCCAATCCCAAAATAATGTCTTTTCGGATTTAGCGACTTGTCTTTGAATATTTTTAATTGTTGAAAAAGATTTCGGGGTATCTTTTTCATTCGCCATGGTATCTGGAGGTGACATTAATAAAATCGTTGCATCAGGCAAAGATTTACGAATTTGTCTTATACTATTCACTAAATTTTTGCGATAAGCAGTAGGATCTAACGTTTCATCAAAACTCTCATTTGTCCCATATTCAAGAATCACTAAATCAGTTTTTGATAAAGCTAATTCTTTAAACCAATTAGGGCTCCATTTTTGCCATATGGTTTGCTTAGCGCCATTAGTGGCTATAGCCGATACAACTACGCCAGGTTGTTGATAACGCGTTAACCATATTCCACCGAGTTCAACATCATTTTGCCCTTTTATCATTAAAGGCATTTTCGACACAATAGAAGCCGTTTGCCACACATTCGCTTGAGGCACATAATTAAAATTAATCTTTTTATTATTAACATCATAAATTCCAAATACATTAGGCGTATTTTTTGATGTTTTAAAAGTGAATTTTACTTGCCAATCTTTATTGGCTAATGATTTTGGTGAAATTTGTATTACAGCAGAATCCTTCAACGGTTTGGCAATAAACCCCCCCATAGGAAAATCTAAATTGCTTAGTGTTCTACTACTTAATACATCCCAATTTTTATTTTTCCAGGTAACCGCTGCATGGCTTTGTCCTTTAATTGCAACAGGCGTTATCCAGCCAATACCCGCATCACCATATTTTCCTTGCATTAACGTTCTAAATTCACCAGTGAAAAAATCTGCTGCGGTATGCGAATCACCAAATTGGGTTATATTAACAACATCATCGCTATTTCTGTTCGCTGCTAACGATTTTAACCGTGTTGCAAATTGTTTAGCGTTGGGATCGCCAAAATCAATAATCCCCGATACAGTTGTTGTGGTCGTACTTTCTGCTACACTACATCCAACAGTGAATGTCACCGCAATAATAGCTAGAATATACTTTAAAAACTTAATCACTATGGGTACCCTCTAATTCTTTAAAAATTATTTTTTCCATAATGGCCTTTGCCAGAATTTTTTGGCCAGTTGGTGTAAAATGAACCCCATCATCCACCCTTACTTTTATTTTTTCATTATTTGTTTCAATAAAACTATTGAATTTTTCGTATGTACAACCGAGTAACTCATTGGTTGTTAAAAAATGCTGTTGCGTTTTGTCAATCTCAGATTTATATAATGTATTAAGGTAAACCATGCCATCATTTAATTTAGGTTTACGCATACATGGCGCAGCTAGCCAAAGCACTTGTATATGATGTTCACGAGCATTACTCAAAATATTGGCTATACGTAAACGGTATTGTTCTTCCCATAATTCAGATTTGAATTTCGCGTATTTAGCGTATCCTTTAACGGGAAAATCCCAAGGGTCATTTGGCCCTAAAAAAACCACAAGCAGCTTTATTGTAGGATCGTCGGCTAGTGTATCACTAATAGTTTTTGGCCAATCAAAAGCATTGGGATAAGCAAGTCCGGTGCTTTGTTTACTCAAATCTATACTTTCTATTTTATACTGTTTGAATAACATTTTTTTAACATATGGTGCAACACCTTGCATTAATGAGTCACCCGCAAAAAAAACCTTATCATTTTCAGTTAAAACAATTGGCAACGGTTGATGAATCAACGGGACATCATGTATTTGAACTTTTGGTAATTCATCTTTTTCTTTTGCTGGTAATAACGTTGGCGCTTTGATAGATTTTTCAAGTGGTTTTTTAATACTACTTTCAACCTGTTTATTTTTATCTGATAATGATTTATCTTTTGGTAAGATTTCATCTTTAATCTTATCTTTACTTAATCGTTTAATCGCATCAGGTTGAATAATTATAGGTTTAACAGTATGGCTTTGCTCTATTGGATTTACATTTTTATCAACTTGTGGTTCATGTTTACTATCTTTTGTTATAGTTGAATCTTGGGTTTGAGCTATAGCATCTTCACTCGATTCTTCACCTTGTTCTTCTGGAAAAGAGTCTTGTATTAAAGTATTAGAATGAAATAGATCAGAATGGTAAGTTTGCTGCCAATAAATCAGTATTGATTTATAATAAAGCACCATTAAAGCTATTCCAGTTACAAACAATAAAATAAAAATATATCTTGCTGATAAACAAGTATTGATATTTACCGCAACATCTCTCTTTTTATAAGACTTATTAGCTACTTCTTTTTTATTGATCGTATTATGACGTCGCCGTTTCACATTCGATCTGTTTTTTTTCTTATTTTTAGAAAACGATTTCTTATATAGCATAATGAATTAACATCATAATTAAAAGTTAGCATAAATAAAGTTTGGCACACCTGATGGTGCAATATATATAGTTACCCACAATATCAAAATAAAAATGAAAGGCAAATACCATGGTTTTATTTTACCTAATTGCAAAGTAAACCAATCAGGAATATTTTTAAACAATGGATAAGTAAAAAATATAATACATATAAATAAAAAAGCACCAATATAATTGGGTTCAATAAAGAAGTTATGTGTTAATGCAGTTAAATAATCGATGGCATCAGGCAAACTTTCACTATTAAAAAATAGCCATGTAAAGCAGACATAATGCCAAGTAATTAACCTTGCTATTATTGGTGAACGTGCAGTTATCCAATTTCGACCGAAATAACGATCACCAATATTAAGGACAATAATACCTATGCCATGACACGCACCCCAAATGATAAAGTTAATGCCTGCTCCATGCCATAACCCAGATAATAACATCGCTAACAAGACATTTATTTGTGTGCGAATAAATCCTTTTCGACTACCACCTAGTGGTATATAAATATAATCACGAATCCAATGTGATAAACTGATGTGCCAACGATCCCAAAATTCACGTAAGTTCAGAGCTAAATAAGGAAAGTTGAAGTTGATTGGTAAACGAAAACCTAATAATAAAGCTATTGCTGTCACTAAATCGGTATAACCAGAAAAATTCAAATAGATTTGCATTGCATAACCATAAAGGCCCACTAACAAATCAATAACACTAAATTCCAATGGATTAGCAAAAATTGGTTTTACCCAGTTTTCACTAACTAAACCACCTAAACAATACACTTTAATCACGGCTAAAATTATTAAAGTAAAAGCTCGAAACGGTTGTAATATTTCACGAGGTTGATTCACCGCAATTTGAGGCAGGAAATCTTTAGCACGATTAATTGGACCGGCAATAATACTAGGAAAAAAAGACAAAAACAGAGCAAAATCCCAAAATTTAGCTACAGGTAACGCTTTTTTTTGCACCGATACTAAGTAACTTACAGAATGAAAAGTATAAAATGAAATTCCGATTGGAATCAGTACGGTGATAACGGGTAATAAAATAGGTAAATGGCAAAAATTCAGTAATGCTTGTAATTCATATCGGAAAAAATCAAAATATTTAAATAAAGCTAAATTAATTATCGATACACACAAAGCCAAAATTAGCCATCGCTTTGCATGACGTTGTGATGAGGCAATAGCAAGTGAAAATAGATAAATAATGCAGGTGTAAACAAGCAAAATTAGCGCGAACTGCCAACTATAACTAGCAACAATCAAATAGCTTGCTATTAATAGTAATTTATTTTGTAAATTAGGTGAAAAACAGCATCCCCAATACAAAGCAAAGAAAGCAATAAAAAGTAGGCCAAATTCAATAGATAAATAACTCACAGTTATCCTTTTAACTTAAACATACATCAAACTAAAATGTAGTTACAAAATATAATTAGCTTATCATTGACTAATTAATTCCGATTGAGCAAGCACATTATAAACCATTAATTCTTTATTCAAACCTGTAACCGATAATAATAATATTCTTGCCTGCAACCATAAATCATAAAGAGCTAGAATTTTTTCATTATCCATTCTCGCCAATAACCTTACCAATGGCACCTGATCGCGATTAATAATAAAACGTCCCGCTTTTTGCTGTGCTTTTAAAGCATCACTTAACAAACTTGAAAACCAGATTATATATTCAATCACTTGCTCATTATTAAGTGTTTTGGCCAATTGCCAATAATCATTTTGTGGTAAAACGTTTAATAACTGCTCACAAAAAAGTTTTCGTTGTTGCCATTTTTCAGGCGCTAATAACGCTTCAGCTGTTATTGGTGCATTTTCGCTCAATAACAATGCACAGGCAAGTTCATTATCATTATACGGCTGAATGTGTTGTTTTTTTAACCACAAAACAGATTGTTCTAATTCAGGAACAGGTAAAAAATAACGAAAACACCGACTATGTATAGTCGGTAATAAATGACTATTATGCTCACTACTTAAAATAAAATAAGTATTTTCAGGGGGTTCTTCTAGCGTTTTTAATAATGCATTTGCTGCGGCCTCTGTCATTAATGCCGCATTCTTAATCCAAATAACTTTATTACCACCCTGTTGCGATTTTTCATAAATTTTAGTGGTAAGCGTTCGTATTTGATCGATACCGATGGATTGCTTACCTTGCTCATTAGTGACTATATAAAAATCAGGATGATGCTGCGATAAAAATAATCGACAACTGTGACAGTTTAAACATGGTTCTAACTGATGTGACGATTGACACAACAAACGATTAGCAAGCAAACTAACAAACTTATCTTCGCCACTGCCTTGTACATAATTGATTAACCAAGCATGATGAGCTCGCTGATGTAAAATACTATCAGCTAATTGTTGATAAGGTAAAGAAAGCCAAGGATAATCATTAAAAATCATATATATATCAAACCTGTGTTGACAACCATTGAGTTAATACTGTTTCAATCTGTTTAGTCACTACTTCAATTGATTGCGAAGCATCAATTGTTACAATAGTATTATCTTGTGCCGCAAGTGTTAAATAACGCTCGCGTATTCTATCAAAAAAAGATAAAGACTGTTGTTCAATCCGATCGAGTTCACCTCTCGATCTTGCTCGTAATAAACCAATTTTAGGTTCAATATCCAAATATAGCGTCAAATCCGGTTTAAAATTGCCAAGCACCTGATCTTTTAATGTTTTAATAAAAACATCATCTAATTGACGACCACCACCTTGATAGGCTTGCGTCGACAAATCATGTCGATCACCTATCACCCAATTCCCCAATTTAAGTGCAGGCTTAATCACATTTTCAATAAGTTGAATGCGAGCAGCATATAACATCAATAATTCGGCTTTATCTGTTAAAGGTTCATTATCTAAACCATTTTTAATAATATTACGTAGTGCTTCTGCAATTGGCGTTCCACCAGGTTCACGAGTAAATTGAATATCGCCAACGTTATGCTGACTTAAAATATGAGCAACAGTATCAATTGCAGTGGTTTTACCTGCCCCTTCCAGCCCCTCGATGACAATAAATTTACCTGTCATATTCATTTCCTACTATATTAATGAATGTTTATTGAATAATGACTATTGTACGCTATTTTTTAATTTTCGTTGAATTCAAATATGATCGGTATCGGGTATGGCATCGGCAATATCCTGATCAGTTGTAATTCCCAACTGTGATTGCTCAATAAGTTGTTTTAACGTTTCACAGTCTGATTCATACTCGTTAGCAATCATTGGCACAAATTCAACTAATGTTAATGTTGGATCGATATCAAACATTTCAGCATCAGAGGTAAATTTCATTTTAATAAAAGAGTAAATAGCCAGCATTGGGCGATTGATAAAATTGACATCAACATTTCGTAATGTACGTTCAACAATAACATATAAACTATCTCCTCGTTGATCTTTTATTGAAGGATAGCGTGATGACAAATTCACTAAATTTTGTTGCTCCATTCTAGTTGCAATTAATTGTACATATTGTTCAACGTGCATGTCGACTTTAAAACCAATATTTAAATCGATACGAAAAACTTTATATGGTACTAAAACTTCAACTTGATACTCAAATTTATAGGGTTCATCCATGCGATTAATTGAAACAAACCAATATGTATCAGCACGTTTAGGTTTCCGTTCAAATAACGAGTAAGTGATTTTACTTTCAACTGCATGTAACCCTTGTGCTCGGGTTAAGTAAAAAAGATGGGTTGCGGTTTTATCAATAGTTTTATCATGGCTAATTGCTACAATTTTAGATAAATATTCAGCATCTAATTTGACAAATGAATTATGCTCACGTTTCAAACGACGCCCAGTAAACCATGAGTACATAATAATAAATATAAAACCAGCAATTAAAATAGAGGCAAACCCACCATGGAAGAATTTTTGGATATTAGCGACAAAAAAACCAATTTCAATTACCATAAAAAATAATGTCAATGGGACACTATACCAAAGTGGCTTATTATTTTTCATAAAATAGAAGAATAACAATACAGTGGTCATCAACATGCTAAGAGTAATGGCTAATCCATAAGCCGCTTCTAAATTAATTGAGGATTGGAAGCTTATTACCATCAATGCAGAAAGGGTAAACAATATATAATTAATTGATCTTATATACATCTGGCCTTTAATCAAAGTTGGATATTTTACCCGCACATTTGGCCATAAATCCAATGAAATAGCTTCGCTAATTATGGTAAAGGCACCGCTGATTAAAGCTTGACACGCAATAAACGCAGCCAATGCCGACATAATAATTCCCGTTAATCTAAACCACTCTGGCATCATCATAAAAAATGGATTGACTTCAGGACCAATTATTTGCGGATGAGAAATCACCCACGCCGCTTGCCCCAAATAATTGATAATCAAGCAGCTCTTTACATATCCCCAAGAAATACGAATATTTTTCAGTCCGCAGTGGCCTAAATCAGAATAAAGTGCTTCAGCCCCTGTTGTGCACATAAAAATAGCACCTAAGATAACTAGTGCATCGGGCGCTTCAATAATAAATCTTACCGCATACATAGGATTAAAAGCGGCTAATACATTCAAATGCGGCAATAATCGATACAGTCCTAAAATACCCAATGTTGAAAACCAAATCAGCATGCCAACGCCAAAAAATCGTCCTAAGGAGCCCGTGCCAAAAGGTTGGATAAAAAATAGTACTGCAATTAAAAGTAAGGTGACTGGAATGATTGGAATACTAGAATAAATAACATTTAGTCCTTCAATTGCAGTGATAATGGTAATAGCAGGTGTGATAGCGCCATCGGCTAGTAACGCTGCTGCCCCAATAATTGCAATAATAAATGTCCACTGGTAACGCCGCCGAATTAAAGCATATAAGGATAAAATTCCTCCTTCACCTTTATTATCAGCTCGCAATGTGATAATCACATATTTTAAGGTAGTTTGAATAGTCAATGTCCAAATTACACAAGACACGGCGCCCAAAATATAGAAAGGGTTTGCCCATTGATTATTAGGTAAACCATGAATGATAGACTTTAGCACATATAGCGGCGATGTACCGATATCCCCATAGACAATACCAATGGCACTAATAATACCCACAATTCCGACCGGAATTTTATGACTTGAGTTGTTCATTTTCGTTTAAATCAAAACATCCTTGTTATAACTAGCATAATATCGAGGATGCAAATAATATCGCGTTAGTAAGTTTTGTTGCTATATTATTCAATTATCCAAAAAATACAAATAATAATTAACCGTTGCATAAAATTTGTGACAGTTAATACTAAATTACATCTATCCTTAAAATAATTAACTATATCTTTATGAAAATATTTGATATTTTCTAAATTATTAATTCTAATAATCATCATTAATACAGATATTTTATTGGTGCAACTATATGAATAATAATGGTTGTTTTTTTTACCTCTATTATATCTGTTTAGGAAAAAATTAAGTAAATCGAAATAGTTTAGTATTCTGCTCTGTGTCATCTGACAAGATGTTTTCCATCTAGCTTTTATCAAATGAATAAAAGAATCTGTGTTTTTAATAACACAAGGTAAACGCACGATTCAATAACTTGTATTTGCGGCACGATATGCAAAGCCTAATTATCGTGAAAATCGCTATGATAAATAAGCTTAAATTAACGACATGAATTGGATTTACGATTATAATGAATAATCCAACTTCAAATTACACCAACATAATAAATTACCTAATTTAAAATAGGCAATGTAAAAAAATTTATGAATAAAAAAAATAACAATCAATATCCTATAGAAAGTTATCTTAATAATCTATCACCAAAACCGAATTGGCTATTATCTATCATACAAAAATTGGTCCCCTTTTCTATGATTTGGGTAAGTCTTGTATTAATGTACGGGGTCATTTGTATGTACACCAATATGATGGGGCAAGATGAGTTTTATCGTTTTATCTTTTTTTTACAAAGTCCTTTTGTGATTGTACTTAATTGTATTGCCTTGCTAGGAGCAATTTACCATTCAATACACTGGTTTAATTTAGCCCCAAATGTAGTTTTTTCGGCTAATTCAACTAAAACAACCAAGTGTTACCTACTTACAGCAGGTTTATGGTTCGTTTCGATCATCATTACAATTTGCTTACTGTTATTTATTTTAAGATAAACGGTCTTTACATCATGAAAAATCAACAAATCCAAACACAGCACTTAGAACAAAAAAAGCAAGGAAAAGTAGCAAAAGGATTGTTTGCTTTAGGGGGAATATGGGCAGCAATTTTTTCGCCAGTGATTATTATCATAATGGCTTATATTATTCCTTTTGGTGATGCAACAACGCGTTCTTATATCTTAAAAATAGCAAATACAGAAGTAGGAAAACTATTCTTATTTTTGATGATATCTCTACCTATTTGGTGTGGATTACAACAGATATTAACGATATTACATCAATTTAATATTTACCCAAAACGTGAAAAAATACTAACTTATGGGCTAGCTCTTGCCTGGACTTTACATGCAATTTATATTCTTTTTATACGAATATAAATCAAATAAAATTTTTATAATTAATAAAAAGGGTTATTTAATAAATAACCCTCAGTTAGAACGGTAAAGATCAGTAATAACTAATTTGCCTACTAATTTGAGTTTGTTTATCACTTTGATCGACTTTCACTTTACTGGCTGTAAGCCAATCGTTTTTATCATTAAACGTTAAAAAATGAGTCATATAATTTGCAACATTCTTACCACTTGACCAATAAGAAGTTTGTATTGAGCTTAAACGGTGATTATTATCAAACTGATATAAAAAATCATTTTCATTTTTCATATTGTTACTAAATTGATACAAAACTTTAGCCAATTGCTGTTGCTGGTAAGCAAAAGTATAAGATGAACCACCATTTTGATCTACACCAGTAAATTTTCCTTTTTCATCAACACCTTTAACTTTCCATTGTACATTTTTACTAATTAGACAATTATTCGCATCATACTGATAGCTGTCAGTTTCAATAAAGATAAAATCAACTGCTTTTTTGGCTTGTTGCGATTCAACAATTTTACCTTGGCTATCGGTTTTAAATTGAATGATACTATTTGTTCTATCTTCCACATCTTCAATAATATTTTCCCATCCAACATTGGTTTTTTGCAGATGTTCTGAATAAACGCGTTGATTTTTGTTTGAAAACAGCTCATATTGACTCTGTGTTATCAGTCCATTCGAGTCATAATCTAAGGTATGCTTAGCAGTAGAACTGATACTATTTCCCTTATCAAGTTTAGTTGCTATAGTGCGTATTTCTTGCTTAATACCTTTGGTTGGCAAATCAATATAATCTAAAATTTGAAAAATATAGTTATTGGCTGAAACCAAATTCTCAGCAGGATTATCGTTACAAGTCAAAGCGGTTGCATTTAACGAAATCAACGATAAGCATGGTGTGAATAAAAAAGGTAAAATATATTTATGCATGATTATCCTATAAAATGAATTAATTTATTAATCGTGTTATCAACTTGAAGTAATTTAATTATCGACATAGCGATGACTTTTTCCCATTAATAAAGCATCGGTCCAATCGACTTGTTCTTCTACTTTTGCCTCATTTTTATCTTTATTATTTACCATATCTGCATGAATAAATGTTTTATTTTTAGGTTTAAGTGGTTTATCTAAAAACGAAAGTAACGTTTTGGTATATTCATTTTGCGCAGAATAAAAGATCTTCTCTCGCGAGCCTTGCTCGACAATTTTACCCTCTTTCATCACAACCACTTGATGACACATTGAATAAACTAAGGCTAAATCATGACTAATAAATAGATAACTAAGCTGGTGCTTTTGCTGTAATGATTTGAGTAAATGAATTATTTGTTTTTGAATTGTATGATCTAAAGATGACGTAGGCTCATCTAGAATTAACAATTCAGGTTTTAAGATTAAAGCTCGCGCAATCGCTATTCGTTGACGTTGTCCCCCAGAAAACTCCGTTGGATAGCGGTATCGCATATTAGGATCAAGCCCGACTTCTTGCATTATATCGATTAATGCCTGCTCTTGTTCTGCTTTAGTCAATTTTTTATGAGTCGTTAAACCTTCACAAATAATCTGTTCTATATTAAAACGAGGATTGAGTGACGAAAATGGATCTTGGAATACCACTTGGATTCTGCTACGAAATGGCAGTAATTTTTTTCCCGTCAAATGTTGTATTGGATAACTATCAAATAAGATATCACCGTGTGATTTTATCAAACGCAACACCGCTAATGCGGTAGTTGTTTTACCCGAACCTGACTCCCCAACAATGCCAACTGTTTCACCTTGATGCACAGTAAAACCAACATTGTCGACAATTTTCTTTTTCTGGCTATTTAAAAGTCGTTTTTTAGTAGTCACTTCAACATCAAGATGATTAACATTCAATAATATTCCGGGTGTATCAGGTAATGGAACAGGATCGCCACTCGGTTCTGAATTAAGTAATGTTTGCGTATATGCATGTTCCGGCCGTAAAAAAATACGCTGCTTATTATTATATTCAACAATGTCACCTTGCTGCATAACAGCAACTTTATCGGCTAATTTTTTGACAATACCTAAATTATGAGAAATGAATAACATACTCATGTTTAACTCATTTTTTAGCTCTTTAAGTAACTGAATGATCTGTGCTTGTACTGATACATCTAATGCAGTTGTAGGTTCATCAGCAATCAATAATTTAGGATGAGTCAAAATTGCCATCGCAATCATCACTCGCTGCCGTTCGCCGCCAGACAATTGGTGGGGAAGAGCTGACAATTTATTTTTTGGATCTTTTATTCCAACTCGATCAAGGTATTGTAAAATTTCGCTTCGAGCAGCATTAGCGCGCATACCCCGGTGCAAAGATAACACTTCGTACAACTGTTTTTCTACCGTGTGTAGTGGGTTAAGCGATACCATGGGTTCTTGGAAAATCATACTGATTTGATTGCCGCGAATCTGACGAAGTACTTTATCAGGTGCATGTAGTAAAGATTGATCTTCAAACACAATATCACCGGTAGGGTAAGACACTAAGCTTTTAGGTAGCAAACGCAAAATAGACAAAGCGGTCACACTTTTACCCGAACCTGACTCACCGACTAATGCTAGCGTTTCTTGCTCGTGAATATCAAAACTTATATTATTTACCACTTGCAATAATGTGTTACTTTCATGTTTAAAAGCAATACTTAAATCCTCAACAGATAGTAAAGGAGAACTCATCGATACCCTCCTTTGTTAGGATCGAATGCATCTCTAACTGCTTCTCCAATAAAAATAAGCAGCGAAAGCAAAGTAGCAATAATCAAAAATGAACTAATACCAAGCCATGGAGCCTGCAAGTTATTTTTTCCTTGTAACAATAAACGCCCAAGTGAAGGGGAATCAATAGGCAAACCAAATCCCAAAAAATCAAGCGAGGTTAAAGTAGTAATTGAACCACATAAAATAAAAGGTAAAAATGTCAATGTTGCTACCATTGCATTCGGTAGAATATGACGAAACATAATTTTAACATCACCGACTCCCATGGCTTTAGCTGCACGTACATAGTCAAAATTACGTGTTCGTAAAAATTCAGTTCGTACAATACCCGATAAAGCCATCCAACCAAATAGTACCGTGATGGCCAATAACCACCAAAAATCAAGGGGCAAAATACTGGCAAGAAGAATAATGACAAACAACTCTGGTAATCCACACCAAATTTCAATAAAGCGTTGTCCGATTAAATCAATTTTACCACCGTAATAACCTTGTATAGCCCCAATAATTACCGCAATAATTGTGGTAAAAACGGTCAGTAAAATGGCAAAAAACATCGAAATACGAAAACCATATAAAATATTAGCAAGCACATCAAAACCTGCATCAGTTGTCCCTAACCAATGCGACGCTGAAGGTGGGGTTGGAAACGTCGTTGGCGTGTCATAAATTAACGTATTATAACTATAGCGAAAAGGTGCCCATAAAATCCAACCATTAGATTCTATTTTTTGTTGTACTTTTGGATCTAAATAATTTGTTTGAGTGCTAAATTGTCCACCAAATTCAGTTTCGGGATAAAAGTGAAAAATAGGCGAATAATAGTTATCTTGGTATTTGATAAAAATCGGTCTATCATTGGCGATAAAATCAGAAAACAAGCTAATAACAAACAACAAAGAAAACAGCCAAAGCGAATAGTATCCACGTCGATTATGTTTAAATCGTTGCCAACGTTGCTGATTAATAGAATAATGGCTGTTCATCAGTTGCGTGCCTCAAAGTCAATGCGTGGATCGATTATCATATAAGATAAATCAGATAACAGTTTGGCAATTAGCCCAATTAACGTAAATATATATAGTGATCCAAAAATGACTGGGTAATCACGTTGAATAATGGCTTCATAGCCTAATAGCCCAAGCCCATTGAGTGAAAAAATAATTTCGATCAATAACGAACCGGTAAATAAAATGCCAACAAAGGCAGCAGGAAAACCTGACACAATTAATAGTGTCGCATTACGAAACACATGTTTATATAAAATTTGTCGTTCACTTAAACCTTTTGCTCTTGCGGTAAACACATATTGTTTACGAATTTCATCTAAAAATGAATTCTTAGTTAGCATAGTCAGTGAAGCAAAACCACTAATAACCATCGCAATAGTCGGTAGGCAAATATGCCATGCGTAATCTTTTACTTTTCCCCAAAAATCGAGTTGCTCAAAATGCGTTGAAACTAACCCTCGCAATGGAAAAATATCCCAATAACTACCGCCCGCAAATAATATTATTAACAATACAGCGAGTAAAAAAGCAGGTATTGCATATCCTATAATGATTAATGTACTTGACCAAAAATCAAATACCGAGCCATCTTTAACAGCTTTTTTAATACCTAAAGGAATTGAAATAAGGTAAACAATCAACGTGCTCCAAAGACCAAGCGAAATCGAAACCGGTAAACTTTTAGCAATTAAACCTAATACCGATTCACTTTTAAAAAAGCTGTCACCAAAATCAAATAACACGTATTTTTTTAAAGTATCAAAATAACGTTCAATAATGGGTTTATCAAAGCCATACTGTTTTTCAATCATTGCAACAATTTGTGGATCAAGCCCGCGCGCCCCACGATAATTAGACTCATTTTTATGCTGTGATAATTTTACCGCTGCATTATCACCTCCCGGTAATAATGCTTGACCAGAATCTGGACCATTTTCAATCATCGCTAGTGCTTGATCGACCGGACCACCAGGCGCAATTTGTACAATAAAAAAGTTGATCGTTAAAATCACAAACAACGTTGGAATAATCAATAATAAACGACGAATAAGATAATTGAGCATATTAATGTTTCCGATTCTTTGTCAGGTTAGCTGCTTTGTCAGCATCGTACCACCAACTATCGACACCAATAGCGTAAGTTGGCTGAATCGCTGGCTGCCCAAATTTGTTCCAATAAGCATAATAGGTTTTACTGTTATACCACATTGGAATCATAGGATACTCTTGCGTTAAGATGCGATCTAGCGCTCGACCAAGCGAAATTAACTCAGCTTGATTACCAACATTCTTAGTTATTTCATCAATAATACTATCGATTGCTTGGTTATGTAGTCCTGAACCATTCCATGATGAATTGAGATACTCACTACCCCATAAAATCATCAAATCTGATGTTGGATAATTAAACGCATTATAAGTCCGTGGCATCATATCGTAATCGCGTTCACGTAAGCGACGAGTCACTTGAGTGTAATCAAGTGAAACAATCTTCATGGTAATACCTAAACGGGCTAAATTTTGCTGAAAAGGAATAGCATATTTAATATCATCGCCAAGATAGGTAACCAATTCAAACTCAAAAGGCTGATTGGTTGTTGTATTCACTAGTTGACCATTTTTGATGATCCATCCCGCTTGTTTTAATAATTCAGCTGCAGTTAATAAATTATTGCGATTAAAACCCTGACCATCACTTTTAGGCACATAATAAGCATCACCAAACACAGCATCGGGAATAATGTTTTTATACGGCATTAACCACTTTAATTCTTGTTCGCTTGGCTTACCAATCGCTGCATAAATGGTATTTTCGAAAAAACTATAAGGCCTTTTATAACTATCGTAATAAAAAGCGTGATTTAACCATTCAAAATCAAATGCCAGCGTAATGGCTTTACGTACATTAATGTCTTTAAACAGATCTTTTTGCAAGTTAAACGCTAACCATTTGCTATCGGTTGCTGTTTGTACAGATTTTTCTTGTTTGATAATATCCTTTGCATCAAAATACTGCCCCTGATATTGGGTAAACCAATTTTTGGGTTGGCCTTCTCCACGAAAATCATACTCACCGGCTTTAAATGCTTCTAACGAAACACTGCTATCCATATAATACTCAATACGTTTTTCATCAAAATTATTCATTCCTCTATTTACCGGTAAATCCACAGCCCAATAATTAGGATTACGTTTATACACAACAAATTGCCCCATTTTATAATCGCTAATAAAATAAGGACCACTGCCAACTGGAGGAATAGTTAATGGTTCTGAAAAATTACGATCTTGCCAAAAATGTTTTGGAATAACCGGCAGATTACCAACGAAGGATAGCAATTTTTCACGATCGCTTGCTGGTAGCTCAACGCGCAAATGATAATTATCAATAGCGTTAACACTAATGCCCTGATTATATACTCGATACTGTGGAACACCTTCTGTCATAAATTTATGAAAGGTAAATTCAACATCTTGTGCGGTGATAGGTTTTCCATCTTGAAAACGTGCCTTGGGGTTAATTGAAACTTCAGCCCAACGATATTTGTCGGAATAAGTAATCGAGGTAGCAATAAGCGGATAAAAACTTGTAATATCATCAGCTAAATTTGTGAACAAAGTATCATATAATGATCCTGAGTTTTTTTCTGGGGCTCCTCGACTAGCATAACGATTAAAATTATCAAAAGTACCAATTTCTGCTAATTTAATTATGCCACCTTTTGGCGCATAAGGATTAACGTAATTAACATATTGAAAACCATCGTGATATTTAGGTTCACCTAATAGCGAAAAAACAGTTTGGTGATAAATTTTTTCAGTTACTGGCTTTGGACCAACAAAATCTATTAAGTTATTGTCATTAGATTCATTTATTGAAAGTACATTCGGTGCAGCGTTGCTTTGGGGTATATTTTGTTGATTTTCTTGAGCATTAACCGCTAACGAACACATGACCAACCCACTCATACAACTTGATACAAGTATTGTAGATAATTTTTGTTTGATTTGGTTGATCATCCTAATGCTATTCCTATTCAATTAGCTTAATAAATAGTTTTAAGCTTAACACTTTTATCAAAATTATAGAGTTAATAGACTATTGATAATAATGTTATCTATTTTGCCAAACTTCCATTAAATGAGCAAAATTAAATTATTCAATTTAATCATAAATGCCGACAATAACATCAATCAATTTTCGTTATCATGATAACGTCGCTATATTAAGTTTATTTAGTAAACACTAAAATTAAATAGGGTGTTATATCTTGTGCTATAGCAGTATTTAAATCTCATTATCCATGATCAACCGTAATAATTGATAAAGTTAGCCATAGTACATAATAATTAAAATAACATTTGAAATTAAATAATATTATGGATACAGGTGAAAAGAGTATGTATTTGCCGGAGTCTATTTAGATTGTTAACAATATCAATTGAAATATGTTAATAAGAATAGACGAATCTTTAGTACGCAAATAACAATAACATTTTGTGCAGTTATTTAACACTAATTTAGTGAGCAACCACAACAATGATAAAAATGATAAGATATTCTATGTAGCTAAATGCGTTATACAATTTAACAATATGATCAAATACTCAATATAAAAAATTTCGATATCAAAAAATTTCGCGTAAGTTAATATAATTAAAGATTAAAAAATTAGATTTATTAAATTTTATCTACATTATATTAACTTAGCGACCAACCAATAAAATGAACCGGTAATATTATTAATAAAGACTTAAATCAGATTGCCAAAGAATATAAGGATCATAATCATCATCACCATTCGGTAAAGCACCTGTCAGTGGCGTTTGTAAAAAGTCAGTTTCATTTAATTGATTATTATCAATATATTCAATCTTCCATATCAGTAAATCTTTTCTATTTTCGGGTTTATCTAAATTACTTGTGATATGAGATAAAGCGTTGTGATAAATGATTTGCCGCCAACACTCATCAGTATTTTTAATACAATATTTAATACTAATTGGTTGGTATTTTTTACCCTCTTTGATTAAAACAGGAACCGCTTTTTGTTCTTGATCATCAACAAAAAAAGACAAAAATAAATCATTAGCTAATTGAGCTTTATATTCAGTAAATTTAGGATTACTGGAGGATAAAGGCTGTTTTTTAAAACTTTCTTGTAGTGAATCAGCATAACTATAACTAATACATGTCATAAACAAGAAAAATACTGATATGAATTTTTTCATAAGATATTCCTTTTGTTAGATTAGTAAAATAATTGAAGGTCAGCGAATAGATAATTAATGTCGTGAAATTATAACATAATTACACTTTACCAAGATTAAAATTTAAAAAGGTAGTTCACTAATTATAATCATTATAGAAAAACGACTAAATAATTTTTAAGCATTGCCCACTAAAATAAGCATTAAAATTTCACAAAATAATGAGCAACAAGATTAAATGCTATGAAATTGCTCGTGTACTGACTCTCAATGAATAAATCTACTCGCAAAAAAATAATTTTATCGAATAAGCTTTAATTTTTTTGATCCCAAAATGGGATTGAACGGTTACCGGTTAATTTCAAGCATACAACAATACATTCAATTCTATATAAATAACATTAAATATTTTATAACGTTATTTACTAAAATTAGTTATTGCAAATTCTTTTAAAAAAAGTAATTATTTACTTGGTTTAGATAATCACTATCGAATAATACTTAATAATAAGTGTATAAAAGGACCCAAAAATGGCGAACAAATTATTCCCACTTATCAATCAACTTGGTGAAGGGTTATTGAATGAATTAACGGGAGAGGTGAGCCACAATCGCTACACCTTAACGGTGGATAACCTAATTTTGCCTATTTCTGTTTTACGCGTTCAAGGGAATGAACAGCTTAATCAACCATGGCATTACACCATTGAATTCACTAGCATTGATAAAACCTTATCACCCGATACGTTACTTAACCAAAATGCGTCATTTTCTTTTAATCCTACTATTAAAAACATGCTGGGAACAGCAATTCGTTCCTTAAGTGAGCTACCTGTTCAATGTGACTTACGTAAAATTTATGGTGTTATTACCCGTTTTAGTTTGTTATCGGTAAGTAAAGAACAGGCACATTATCAGATAGTGTTGTCTCCCCGTTTAGCAAAATTAGCACTGAATCGTAATAATGCGATATACCAAAACCAAAGTGTGATTAGTGTGGTTGAAGAAGTGCTACACAGTCACGGTTTTACTGGCATTGATTATCGGCTAGAATTAAACAATCGCTATCCTGAACGTGAATTTATTACTCAATGGCAAGAGAGTGATTTAAGCTTTATACAACGTCTGTTAGCCGATGTTGGTGTTTGGTTTCGTTTTGAAACCCATGCCGAACACAATTGTGATGTGATAGTTATCGGTGATTACGAACAAGGTTATGAGCAAGTCAACAACATTGATTATCGATTACCCAATGGCACATTAGATGGCGGAACAGAAAGTATCTGGGATATTCAGTTACGCAGTCGGGTTGTGGAGTCATCGGTTAAGGTTCAAGATTACAACTACCGTGACGCCAAAGCCAATTTACTGGGTTATGTCAATACTCAACCCAATGACAGCACCACTTATGGAATTGATTACCGTTATGGTGAGCACTACAAAGGGTCAAGCCCGAATATTCAAGAAGATAAACAACGTGGCGATAAAGATAACGTCAAAAACCAAATCGAACAACACTATTTTATTGAAAGCGGGCAATGGTATGCCCAAATTCGACATGAACAGGCAATTAGTCAAAAAATAGTAATTAGCGGAAAAAGCAATCGTGCAAATTTGACACCGGGACAACGTATTCAGATTAACGGCAGTCCGCTAGTTGATATTGATGATGGTGTAATTATTTTAAGCGTGGAAGGTAAAGGCAATCGCACAGATGCTTACGAACTAAGTTTTACCGCCATACCATATCAGGTATTAAAACCATACCGCCCTGCGCCCTTAATGTGGCCACAAATCATGGGCTCTTTACCTGCACGGGTGACCAGCCCAGACAATGATACTTACGGCTATATTGATACCCAAGGACGGTATCGGGTTAAATTTAATTATGACCTAAAAGAGTGGAAAAAAGGTTGTGAAAGTTTATGGGTCAGACTGGCAAAACCGTATGCAGGTGGCACCTATGGTTTCCACTTTCCGCTAATAGACGGCACGGAAGTTGCCATTGCGTTTATGGACGGTAATCCAGACCGCCCGTATATTGCCCATGCCATGCATGACAGTACGCACCCCGACCATGTAACTACCATAAACAAACATCGCAATGTGATTCGTACACCAACCAATAATAAATTACGCATGGATGACAAACGAGGGCAAGAGCATATCAAGCTGGCGACCGAATACGGCAAAACACAACTCAATATTGGACATCTTGTTAACAATAACAAAGAACAACGGGGTGAAGGGTTTGAGCTACGTACCGATGAATGGGGGGCAATTGCGGCGAACCGAGGATTGTATCTGACCAGTAAAACCGAGCCGAAAGCACACGGCAATCAACTAGACATGCAAGGTGCGATCACCCAACTAGAAAACGCCTTATCGATAGCCAAAGCACTGCAAAATGCTGCCAATCAATCCCAAGCACACGGTGCAGACACCGGCAGTCAAGACCAGCTCAAGGCAAATTTAACCAACTTAACCCTCAGTGGCATTCTCGCATATGCACAAGAAGGCATTGCGTTAACTAGTCCAGAAAATATTCAATTATCGACGGATAACAGTGTGACGGTCACGACAGAAAACCAAACCGACATCACGGCATTAAAAAACATCACATTATCATCGGGTGAAGCGATAGGATTATTTGCCCACAAATCGGGGATGAAAGTATTTGCTAATCAAGGCGATATTAACGTACAAGCCCAAAATGCCAATCTAAATATGGCGGCTAAACAAGATATTAAAATTGATAGTGTTGACGGTAATGTTGAGTTTACAGCAACACAAGAAATGACATTAATTTGCGGTGGTTCGTACATAAAAATCAACGAAGCAGGTATTGAGTTAGGTTCGCCAGCTAATGCCTATTTTAAATGCAATGCGATGCAAAAAATGGGAACAGCGCAAACAAATATTCAAAATGAATTGCCTCCAATTTGCAATGGAGTCAAGCAGGACGAAGCTGAAAAACATGCAATTGTTGTGGAAAGGCAATAATGATTGAACTCATACCAGAACAGGAAATCAATAAAATAATCGCAAAACAAATTCAGCGATTTGGACAAATACATTTTTTAATTGATCCACAAATTAATGACAATTTTTTTTGGGAACATAATGTTGAATTCGATTCAATAGTACCAATCAGAGACAGGCAAGACACCGTATCCTCTGATCATGAATGTTTGCAATTATGCACAATAAAAAAAGGGTCTGCTGATATTAATCCACTAGTAGCGGAGTTAAAAAACAATCAAACATCACTAATCGCATTAATCGCTTCACCTTATACGATTAAAGACATACAACAACACATTAGCAATGCAATGTTTATGTCATATCAGGCAAATTATTTTATATTACGCTTTTACGATCCTCAGGTTCTTAAGCATCTAGTTAATATTTTTGACAAACAACAAATAAGCAAAATGTTAGGTTGCGTGCAATATTGGTACTACTGGCAAGATAATTATGTGCAATTGCACCATAAGCCCGAATTAATACTGTGGGATATCAACTATAAAATAACGACCACACAATGGCAACAAATCAAACTAGCACAACACTATAACGCTTACGAACATCAAACAGTAAAAAAGCAAAAAAAACCATTAACTAATAATCAGAAAAGCACACTTTGGCAGTTACTGGATTGGATTTACACGGTAACATTTAATAAACCTGATCAGCAAAAAATGGATTATATAGTCAACTATTCAATGGTTAAATCGGAACACGTTTTCCAACAAATTGATCATGATTTATTTATCGATCTAATCAGAAATCAGACAGTTAGCCAATTGGAACAATATTTTAATAGTTTAGATAAGGAACATGAAGATGCCAGCGATTGATCAATTATTATATACAATATTAATGGCAAAAGCCTACGAAAATAATTCTGGCAAACGCTGCCCAAAATGCCAAGAAAAAGAAGGCGATTTAATTGTTCTACCAACTCGGTTATCAATCACAGGCTATTTAGCCCAAAATAAGGTATTAAAAGATGGTTCTGAGGCAAAAATAGAATTGCCTCAGTTACCTGATTTTGCCAAAAAAATGGTGTCAGACATACCATTAGAACACTCTAATTATTGTCTACAAATATTACGTCAAGGGTATTTATATGTGCTTGTAGATTTTAAAAACGGGCAAAAAAAGTGGCGAATATTTTCGTCCAGCTCTGAGGGGTGCTTAACGGAATATAGCGACAACAACACCATACCGAATATTCCCCCCACATATAACTGTAACATTGCAACTGACGGCGCCGATGCATCATATATTAGTTTTGAAAACAGTAAAGACATCTTTAAAATCTATTTTGTATTCAGTCCAAATAAAATCAGTAATGCCAGATTAGAACTTTATCAAGATACCCCAGAATTTGAACTGTCAGGCATGACACCAGACCAGATTCGTAATGGCCAAACTTCGTTAAAAACCCAAGATATTCTGACAAATATTCTCGAAATATCAACAGCAATTGATATAGCTAAGCAAGAAGCGTTTTTAAACAGCAAACCCGTGTTTGAATTTAGAACAGGGGAACGAGATGCCGCAAATAGGCAATTACAAGTTATCCAAGATATTTATACTACTCGCACCACCTATTATGATAAAGATATACTACGAACTTACATGCGTTATATATCGCTATATAACAAGTTAAGAAAGCGTCAAGGTGTGGCAATAGTCGTTAATGATGCAATTGGCATAACCCAAAGTTTAAATAACCGATATCATCAAGCACTTGAAAAAGAGATGAAACCTTGGATGGAAAGCAAAGATTCGGAAGGCATATCCAACGAACACCGCTTAATTATCTTAAGACAGCTATTAGGTTTTAAAGAATCATTTCGAGAAAGACGCATTAAAGAAATGATAAACAAACAAGATCAATATTATGATTACGTTATAACATTTGGTGATGACGCTGAGTTATCAGATGAAATGAAAGAAGCTCTAAATAGAGAAATTGAAAAAGACAGAAAACAGTATGTTGAAAATATTGATAACGTTTATACCCAAAAGCTATCAGAAGATGAATTTAAAGAAAAATATTGGAATCGCTTATCACAAGATAAGCTTAAAAAATTTGAAGAAGAATTCAATAAACACAGCAAGTTCGCCGAACAGCTTGCCGCAAAGCGTATCGATGATTACTTAAAATGGTTAAAATCACAACAATTAATCTCGGCTTTATATTTATATGATGATACCATTCCTTTAGACGGAATTATGTTTCAATTACAAATGGGAGTTTGCCTGTGTGGTGCAAATAGTTCATCAAAAGTTAGAAAAGTTTTGGACGAATGGTGGCTTGAACCGCAAATCACCCCTACAAATTTAAGTATGCGAACCTATCTTTTTAATAATAAAACCTTAATCACCGATATTAACGAATATCTGGACATTCAACAAAATATAGCAATTAACGAATCTGACAATAAAGGACATCTGCCGGATGTGGATACCGCCATTAACCTACTTAACAAATTGACAGAACATGTTAATCAGACAGGTCCGCTTATAGAACAATTAGCGCAACGAGGCTTTCCCATAGCGTTATTATCGGTTACTTTTGCTGATTTAGTCAGAAGCTTTTTAAGCGTCACAACTCAAAAATTTAATCAAAATATTAAAAACCGCTTAGGTAACCTAATTTTTGCACATATTAGAAATAAAGCTTTGGAGATGTATGACTCGGGCTATAATATCAATGGCCATTCTTTTAAAGCCACGCCTAAACGGGGAGCTTCACAAATAACACGAGTTGCGCGTGAAAATTTTAATAATGCCGATTTAGTTAATACCAAAATTGCCATGATGATATTTGCATTCAGTAGTTACGAAACACTCAAAAAATTAATTAATGGTGAATGGAAAAATGCCCGGGAATTAGCCGAATTAACCGCATCCCTAATGGCAACTACAGCAGCAGGCGCGCAAATCCTAACCAGTGCAATAAAGTGCTGTATCGAAAACAACCCAACATCAAAAACCGCCACCGTCACCTATACTGCTTTTGGGCGGTTATTTTTATGGTCGGCAAGTTTATCGTTGATTGCAGGGGGAATATCGGCGGTATTAGATTTTGTAGATGCAAAGAAAGCGAATATTCGGAAAAATAAAGTTATAGCTTTCGCATATTATGCAAGAGCAACAGCAACCTTAGCACTAAGTATTTCTCAATTTGTAGTTACTCTAGGGGCAATAGTGCCATGGTTAGATAATATTATCAAGACCAGTATCGAACGGACTATTTGGGTCAAAGTGGCTGAAATCGGGTTAGTCATAGGTCGCTTTGCTATCGGTCGAGCTATGGCGGCGGCGCTGGCAGCGATCAGTTTTTACTTTTCTATGATTATTATTGTGGTCAGTATCTACCTGATTATCGTTGATATCAATGCCATGCAAAAATGGTTTGATCGCTGCTGTTTTAGTGGCAAACTTGAACGTAAACCCTTTGATGATCTCGGCGAAGAACTCACCGAATGGTATCAAGCCATACAGGAGACTTTTTAATATGTACGTAGGCGAATTTTTATTATGGTTCGGTAACGCCATGAAATCCGAAACCCGTAAAAAATTGAAAATGGGTTATATCAATGCCGATATGACACTCAAAGAGGTGCAAAAAGACTATACCCAAGAATCGGTCAGTGATAATCCCAGACCAATAGGACCTTACTACGCGTATAACGATCGCTATTTAGAAATTCGAGGTGGAATGTTTGAGAATTTTCGAGGGATTTTGACATGGATAAGTTTACTTATATTTATAGTTCCATTTACAAGCTATGAATTAGGAATTGAGATAGCTTTAAATTTATATTCTCAGAAAGATGATGATATTGTATTAGGAGTTATTTTTATAATTATATATTCAATCATAACTCTAATTTTCAGCTATTTAATACTTCGCTATTTCCGTTATATCTATCGTTTTGAACTTTTTACCATACGCCATATTCGGGTACGCTTTAATCGGGTAACAAGGCAAGTCTATATTCAGCGCCCTAAATACTGTGGTGGCACAGTGGTGTTTAAATGGGAGCATATTATGCCATCTAACTTTGGCGAGAGCGGCTCGGATATGAATGGCACCAATATGGTCAACCTAATGACCTTTCACCCGTATAAAACCGGCTTTCCGGTAGCCCACTCAGTGGGCATCGGTAAAAACACCTATAACGGTCAAGACTATAAAGACGAATGGGAATTTATCCGCCGTTATATGGAGCACGGACCGGATAATCTGCCTAAACCCCGTTTAAGTACCCATTTACCCATGCCTTTTCACGGTTTAGAGGGGCATATCAAACCCATGATACACGCAGCAAAAAACGCCCCAACTTTTTGGATGTATATTTTGTTAATCCCAGTATTTTTAATTTTATTGCCCTTTTATACCGTAGGCTACTTTATTTCGGAGTGTTTATGTTGGCAACCTCGCTGGCCTAAGGTCATTCGACAAGCAGGCAAAAAAGGCAAACCGATCCCAAAAGAAACCACCTTATCGGACTATCCCCCAAAAGTACAACAAGCCATATTAGAGAGCCGCTTAGAGTGGGGAGTACGTGACGAAAAGACAGGTAAATGGGTTGATTATGGCAACTCTTAAAATGAAAAATAGGATATAAGGTAAATGTACGTAGGCGAATTTTTATTATGGTTTGGAAACGCCATGAAATCCGAAACCCGTAAAAAATTGAAAATGGGTTATATCAATGCCGATATGACACTGAAAGAAGTACAAAAAGACTACACTCAAGAATCGATCAGTGATAATCCTAGGCCGTTAGGTCCCTACTACGCATATAACGGTCGCTATTTAGAAATTCGAGGCGGGATGTTTGAGAATTTTCGAGGTATTTTAACATGGATATCTTTACTTGTTTTTTTTATTCCTTTTAGTTCAGGGTATTACTGTATTGATAGCTTTCTAGTATTATATTTTGGCGAAACAAATAATGCTGTTTGGCATGTTATATCAATAATTTTCTATTCAATTATTTGTTTACCTACATCATATTTATGCATCCGCTATTTCCGTTATATTCACCGTTTTGAACTTTTTACCATACGCCATATTCGGGTACGCTTTAACCGAGTGACAAGGCAAGTCTATATTCAGCGCCCTAAATACTGTGGTGGCACAGTCGTGTTTAAATGGGAACATATTATGCCGTCGAACTTTGGCGAGAGCGGCTCGGATATGGGCGGCACCAATATGGTCAATTTAATGACCTTTCACCCCTATAAAACCGGCTTTCCGGTAGCGCACTCAGTGGGCATCGGTAAAAACACCTATAACGGTCAAGACTATAAAGACGAATGGGAATTTATCCGCCGTTATATGGAGCACGGACCGGATAATCTACCCAAACCCCGTTTAAGTACCCATTTACCGATGCCTTTTCACGGTTTAGAGGGGCATATCAAACCGATGATACACGCAGCAAAAAACGCCCCAACTTTTTGGATGTATATTTTATTAATCCCAGTATTTTTAATTTTATTGCCCTTTTATACCGTAGGCTACTTTATTTCGGAGTGTTTATGCTGGCAACCTCGCTGGCCAAAGGTCATTCGACAAGCAGGCAGAAAAGGCAAACCGATTCCGAAAGAAACCACCTTATCGGACTATTCCCCAAAAGTACAACAAGCCATATTAGAGAGCCGTTTAGAATGGGGGGTACGTGACGAAAAGACAGGTAAATGGGTTGATTATGGTAATTCTTAAAATAAAAACATAATGTTTAAAATGAAAAATAGGATATAAGGTAAATGTACGTAGGCGAATTTTTATTATGGTTTGGAAACGCCATGAAATCCGAAACCCGTAAAAAATTGAAAATGGGTTATATCAATGCCGATATGACACTCAAAGAGGTGCAAAAAGACTATACCCAAGAATCGGTCAGTGATAATCCAAGACCAATAGGGCCTTATTACGCGTATAACGATCGCTATTTAGAAATTCGAGGCGGGATGTTTGAAAATTTTCGAGGTATTTTAGCATGGATTAGTTTACTTATATTTATGATACCTGTGAGTTCTGCTTATAATTCTATATATTGTTTTATTTTATTGTATAATCATAAAACAGATAAAATTGCTGGTTATACAACAGCTTTTACATTTTTTACATTTATATTTTTAGTTTCAATTTATTTATGTATCCGCTATTTCCGTTATATTTACCGTTTTGAACTCTTCACCATACGCCATATTCGGGTACGCTTTAATCGGGTGACAAGGCAAGTCTATATTCAGCGCCCTAAATACTGCGGTGGCACAGTGGTGTTTAAATGGGAACATATTATGCCGTCGAACTTTGGCGAGAGCGGCTCGGATATGGGCGGCACCAATATGGTCAATTTAATGACTTTTCACCCGTATAAAACCGGCTTTCCGGTAGCGCACTCAGTGGGCATTGGTAAAAACACCTATAACGGTCAAGACTATAAAGACGAATGGGAATTTATCCGCCGTTATATGGAGCACGGACCGGACAATCTGCCTAAACCCCGTTTAAGTACCCATTTACCTATACCTTTTCACGGTTTAGAGGGGCATATCAAACCGATGATACACGCAGCAAAAAACGCCCCAACATTTTGGATGTATATTTTATTAATCCCAGTATTTTTAATTTTATTGCCCTTTTATACCGTAGGTTACTTTATTTCGGAGTGTTTATGCTGGCAACCTCGTTGGCCTAAGGTCATTCGACAAGCAGGCAGAAAAGGCAAACCGATTCCGAAAGAAACCACCTTATCGGACTATTCCCCAAAAGTACAACAAGCCATATTAGAGAGCCGTTTAGAATGGGGGGTACGTGACGAAAAGACAGGTAAATGGGTTGATTATGGCAATTCTTAAAATAAAAACATAATGTTCAGAATGAAAAATAGGATATAAGGTAAATGTACGTAGGCGAGTTTTTAGCATGGTTTGGAAACGCCATGAAATCCGAAACCCGTAAAAAATTGAAAATGGGTTATATCAATGCCGATATGACACTGAAAGAAGTACAAAAAGACTACACTCAAGAATCGGTCAGTGATAATCCTAGGCCGTTAGGTCCCTACTATGCGTATAACGATCGCTATTTAGAAATTCGAGGCGGGATGTTTGAAAATTTTCGGGGAATTCTGACTTGGATTTATTTATTTTTTTTCTGGATTATCTATTCTTGTTGGGAATTGGGATTTGGAATAGCATCAGATTTATATAATCATGAGAGTGATAATATTGCTTCAGGAATATTCGCAATAATTTTCTTTTCTGTTATTTTTTTGATACTTACCTATTTATGTATACGCTATTTCCGTTATATTTACCGTTTTGAACTTTTTACCATACGCCATATTCGGGTCCGCTTTAATCGGGTGACAAAGCAAGTCTATATTCAGCGCCCTAAATACTGTGGTGGCACGGTGGTATTTAAATGGGAACATATTATGCCGTCGAACTTTGGCGAGAGCGGCTCGGATATGGGCGGCACCAATATGGTCAACCTAATGACCTTTCACCCGTATAAAACCGGCTTTCCGG